>NZ_JBJDRF010000020.1:0-79754 GCF_044987305.1 Novosphingobium sp. ZW T3_23 | reverse complement strand
GACGGCGCGCGCCGTCAGCGCCATGAAAGTCAGTGACGGATTGACGCAGGAAATCGATGCCATCTGAGCACCGTCGGTGACGAAAAGGTTGGAGGCGTCATGGGCCTGGCTCCATTTGTTGAGCACGGACGCGCGGGGATCGTCGCCCATCCGCGCGCCGCCCATCTCGTGGATGGCGTCGCCCGGCACGTGCTCCCTCACCTTGCTCTCGACGTTCTTGAGCCCGGCCGCACGCAGCATCTTTTCGCCCTGCTCGCGGGCATCTGCCATCATGCGCAGCTCGTTGTCACGGAAGGTGACATCGAACCGCATCAGCGGAAGGCCGAAACGGTCCGCCTTGTCCGGGTTCAGGGAAACGCGGTTATCCTCGTAAGGGAGGCATTCGCCGAAAGCGCCCATCTGGAATTTCCAGCCGCCGTAACGACGCATGCCCTCCTTCATCGATGCGCCGAAGCCGACCGGTTTCGAAGGCTCGCGATAGGCGCCGCCCTGATATCCATAGCCGCGCCGGAAACCGAGATCTTCGTCCTTGCCGTTGTTGCGGAAACGCGGAACGTAGATCGCGCCAGGGCGGCGGCCATATTCGATGAATTCCTCCATGCCGGGGATATCGCCCTTCACGCCGACGCGGAAGATATGGTCCATCACATAGCGGCCCAGCGTGCCGCTGGTATCGAAGTGGCTTCGCTCGCGGCCCTCGGCGCGCGAGTTCATGAGGATCTGCACCGAGCCAAGCGTGGAGGCATTCAGAAAGACGACCCTGGCGCGCACGACTTCCGCCTGCCCGGTCTTGGCATCGATGAAGCGAACGCCGGTCACCTTTTTCGTGGCCGGATCGTATTCGAGATTGGTGACGACCGCGTCGCTCCGCAGCTCCAGGCGTCCCGTCGCACGCGCCGCCGGCAGAGTGACCGCCTGCGTCGAGAAATAGGCCCCGAAAGAGCATCCGTTGCCGCACTGGTTGCGCACCTGGCACTTGGAGCGGTTCTGTTCCGGCTTGTCCTCGGTCAGGTTGGACAGGCGGGCATTGATCATCTTGCGGCCGGGGAAGGCGGTTTCCAGCTTCCCCTTCATCCATTCCTCGGCGATGTTCATCGGCATCGGCGGCTGGAATTCGCTGTCCGGCAGATAATCGAGGTTCTCGCGCGATCCCGATACGCCGATATACTTCTCGACATAGCTGTACCAGGGCACCAGATCGTCATAGCCGATCGGCCACTCGCCGCCGATGCCCTCGCGCTTGTTCGCCTCGAAATCGGCGGCGCTCCAGCGAAAGCTCCAGCGTCCCCAGATCAGCGACTTGCCGCCGACCGCCGCCGGACGAATCCAGTAGAACTTGCTGCCACCCTCGTAATCGTAGGGGTTCAACCGGTCGTTGTTGTAGAAAGCCTGGTTGCTGGGCGCGACATAGCCGTGCTGGGCGATGAAGTAGTCGCTTTCCTTCAGCCCGTCCGGCATGATGTTGCGGGCGGGCACTTCGTAGGCGGGCTTGCCGTCATAGGTGTAGCCCTCGCCATGCTCGACCATGTGCCCGCGATCGAGCATCAGCACGCGCAGACCCTTTTCGGTCAGTTCCTTGGCGGCCCAGCCTCCGCTGATGCCCGAGCCGATGACGATCGCATCGAACCTGTCCGTGGAAGCCATGGTGTTATCTCCCGTTCGATGGTCAGAAGCGCAGGGCGCTGAGCGTTTCGAAGCTCTTGGTGATGTCGGGCAGGTAAGGCGCCGGCGACTGGTCGTTCTCGACATAGAAGTGCCGCACCCCGGCCAGACCGTTGAGCTTGAAGATGGAGGCGAAGTCGATCGTCCCGGCGCCCACGGACGTCATGCTGCGATCGGCTTTCATGTCCTTGACGTGATAGGCGTAGATGCGCCCGGCCAGGCTGCGGATCAGGGCCTGGGGATCCTGCCCGGCATGGATCGCCCAGTAGAGATCGAGTTCGATCTTCACGAGCGCCGGGTTGCAGGCCTTCACCAGACGGTCGAACAGGCTGACACCATCCGGCTTCACCGTGAACTCGAAGTCGTGGTTATGGTAGGCGAAGCCCAGTCCTGCTGCCTTCAACTGCTCTCCGAAGCGGTTGATATTGACGAGTGCGGCATCCCATGCCGCCGCGTTGCGATACTTGTCCACCATATAGGGCAGCACGACCGTCTCCGCGCCCAGCGTCTTGGCCATGGCCACGCTGGCGTCGAATTTGTCCAGCAGCGCGTCGTAGCCGACATGGATGGATGGCGCCTTCAGGCCCAACCGGTCCATCGTCTTGCGCAGCAGGGCATGGTCCATGGTATCGTAGCCGCCGCCGCCGAATTCGACTTCCCGGTAGCCGACTTTCGCGACCTTTTCGAGCGTCGCTACCGGATCGGCCGAGAACAGTTCACGCACCGTATAGAGTTGCAGGCCAATGCTGCGGATCTGCGCGGCACGGGCGATACCGGCGAGGAAAGGCTGCGACGCCAGCGCGGCGACGCCGCCAGCGCCCAACATCAGGGAACGACGATTTACGATCATGCCGAATAGACCTTGTTGACCTGGGAATAGGGAAAGGCGCCGTTGTATTCGCCTGGGACGGGCAAGTATTCGCGCTCTTGCGTGATGCCGATCTCGGAGGTGTAGTACCCCACCACGACCATCTGCCGGAACGCCTTGAAGAACTCCTCTCCATCGGGAAGTTCATCGTTCATCGCCAAGGTCAGCAGGGCGTCCTGCTGCTCGGGCTTGGCCTTTACGGCCGGAAGTCGATAGTCCTGCCAGCTGCGCGCATCGATTTCCGCCAGACCGGACAGGATCGGCTCGCGATCTTCGGCCACGGCCCAGTCGGCGAGCAGCTTCTCGACGTACATCGGCACACCCGCCGCGATCGCGCCGGGAGTGTCGGTGGTCGGGATGATCCTCTCGCACAGCACCGTCATCAGCGCGCGCTGATAGGGCGTGAAGACCTGGAGGCTGGGAACGCCCTGGTCGATCACCGGGATGGCGCCTGCGGGTGCGAGCCCCGCGGCACGGGCGAGCGGGGCGAATACCTGGGCGCCGAACAGGGCAACCATGCCCGCAAGCGCGTTTCTGCGATCCATTATCGTGCTCCCCCCTTGAGATCCTGAGCGATAGCCTCTTCCGGTAACGGACGAACCCAGATGTTGCGGAAGGACACCGGCGAATCGTGGTCCTGCAACTGGATCGGCGCCTTGTCGCCATGCGCCTGATACTGGGCGACCTTGCGCCAGGCGGTGGTGCCCAGCATGGCCTGATGGTTCTGCACCAGCACCCCGTTCAGCAGCGCCGTGACATAGGCCGGGCGAAGCAGCCCCCCGTTCGCATCGAAGCGCGGACGTTCGAAGATGATATCGTAGCTCTGCCATTCCCCCGGCGGGCGCGAGGGATTAACGAGCGGCGGCTTCCAGGCATAGACCGCGCCCACCGTGCCGTCGGCATAAGTCGCGTTCTGGTAGCTGTCGAGAATCTGGACCTCGTAGCGCTGCATAAACCAGATCCCGCTGTTTCCGCGGTCCTGGGACGTCTTTGCCGGCGGATTGGGTGAGCGGAACTCCAGATGCAGTTGGACGTCGCCGAACTCCTGCTTCGAGATCAGGTTGTTCTCGCCGCCGCTTTGCGCTCGGGAGGGGACGGTCATGACGCCGTTCTCCACCGTCCACGGGCCGCGTTCGCCGCGCCATGCGTCGAGCGAAGTGCCGGAGAACAGCACCACGGCATCGGATGGCGCGCCACCGGAAGCAGGTGCCGGGGTGACCACCGCCGGCGCGGGGCGGTCGGGGTCATGCACATGCCATTGACCGCCCGGCAGCATAGGCGTGTCCTTGAAGCCTGGCTTGTCCTGTGCTTCCAGCAGCGTGCAGCCGACGATACCGCTCGCCAGCACCATGCCGATAGGGATGTACTTCATCCTCTGCTTCCCTTCTTCAGGTTCTGTCGATGGTCCGATAGGCAGCGATCAATCGTTCCTCGCCCTCGCGGCCCGAAAGCGAATTGCCGTGCTCCATGCCGATCACGCCGGTGTAGTTGCGGCCACGTAGCCAGCGCACGATATTGGCATAGTTGATTTCGCCGGTGCCGGGTTCCTTGCGGCCGGGGTTATCGCCGAACTGGATGTAGCCGACCTCCGACCAACAGGCTTCGAGCGTCGGGATCAGGTTTCCGGACTGGATCTGCTCATGGTACAGATCCGCCAGGATCTTCACGCCCGAACTGTCGGCACCGCGCGCGACCGCATAACCCTGGGCGATCGACTGCATGAACACGCCAGGGTGGTTGGTCCGGGTGTTGAGCGGCTCCATCACCAGCGCAAGGCCATGCGGCGCAACGATGTCTCCGGCGCGGCGCATGCAGTCTATGATGCGCCCGGTCTGGATCGCTTCCGGCACCTTCCGGTCCATGAAGCCGGTGACCACCGTCATATGCGTGGCATTCAGCCGCTTCGCGACTTCGATCGAGCTACGGATATCGGCCAGGAAGGCGTCCCGGTCGGCATCGTCGTTGCTGCCCAGGACCGGCCGGAAGTCGGCCCACTTCGGCATGCTAGCGACGAAGACGCCCATGGTCATGTTCCGCTGCGACAAGGCGCGGGCCATGGCTTCCTGCTCTGCGACCGTCCGCTTGCGCGCTTCGTTGTCCTCCCAGGCGCGAAAGCCCTGATCGGCAGCGAAAGCGATCTGTTCGAGCAACCCGCCCCGGCTGGCGAAGCTTCCCTCGTGCGGGGCATAGCCGAGCGAGAAGTGCGCGGCGTTGGAACCGCCTCCACCGCCGACCTTTCGGGCAGCCGCCGACAGGGCCGGGGCAGCGGCGGCGGCAAGGCCGGTGGCGATCATGGAGCGTCGTGTCAGGCTCATGCCGCGCCCTCCGCCATGCGGGCGGTTCGGCGGCCGGAGCGCCTTTCGGCCAGCCAGATGGCGCCGAATACCAGAAGCAGCGTCAGCGGCACGAACGCCAGGCGGGCGAAGGATTGCGACGCGGCGGCATCTTCCACGGCGCGTAGCGCGGCGCCGCTCAGGCGGGTGAAGGCTTCGGGTCCGCCGGCGATCTCCACTTTCGCCTCGTCGAACATCTCGCCCAAACGCGGCAGCACGAAGAAGCTGGCCAGTGCACCGGCCGATCCAACCAGCCCCAGCGCCCAGGAATCACCGCGCGGATAGCGTTCGGCAACGGAAGCCAGCATCGTCGGCCACATCGCGCAGACGCCGAGCCCCCATACGGTCGAAGCAAGGATCGCGGAAACCGGCGACTGGGCCTGCGACAGGAGGAACAGGCCGATCGCCGCCAGCAGACTGGACACCCAGAGCAGCCCCGGATTGGAGAGGCGTCCGGCAATCCTTCCGGCGAAATGGCGGAACACGAACATCAGCGCGCTGACGTAGACCAGCAGCAGAATACCGCGCATCCCGACCCGATTGCTGAGAGCGACGTCGATCCACTGACCCGGCGCCAGCTCCGACGAAGCGGTGAGGAACATCGCCCCGAACCAGACGAAGAAGCTGGGACGGCGCACCACTTCCAGCATCATGTCCTTCGTCGTCCGATCCCCGGTGGCGGCGGGGGGCTCGGGGAACCGGGTCGTCGCGCCGATCAGAATGACGCCGAGGGCGGGCAGGAACACCAGCGCCATGATCGCCTGCCAGGGCATCAGCGGCGCCAGGAACACACCGGCCAGACCGCCGACGATAAGCCCGCCGGGATACCAGGCATGGAGGACATTCAAACGGTGCGTCGTGTCTTCGGGATAGAGCCGGGCGGTCAGCGGATTGATCGAGGCCTCGGCAAAGCCCCAGCCGATCCCGCTCAGCAGCATGCCCAGCCAGACCACATGGTAGACCGCCATGCCGGTTGCAAACAGCCCGGCCGTGACGATCAGGGTCGTTCCGATCAGGAACGCCACGCCGCAGCCGATCAGCACCCGGCGGATGCCGATCCGGTCCAGCACGGCGCTGACCACGAAGACGGTGATCGAAAAGCCCAGGAACGCCGACCCCAGCGCCGCGCCGATCATCTCGCCCGCCGCGATCGGCGCGATGGGATCGATCCATTCCGCCTTGAGGCTGCTTGCGACTGCGGCACGCAGGGATGCGCTCATGGACGCGGTGAAGAGCGCCAGAACGCTCAGCCAGAATAGTCTTTGCCGGTTTACGCCCGTCATGTCCGATCCTCTTCCCCCCTAGCCTCTTGTGCCCCGCCTGATGTTTCCGATCGGGGTCGTGCTTGCTTCGCTGTCAGGTCAGTCCCAACCAGCGGCGGTTGTTGGCGGGATCGCCGCCCCCCGCGAAATCGTCGAACGCTCGTTCCGGCCTGCGGATCATGTGTGCTTCGATGAACGGAGCGCCTTCGCGCGCGCCGTCTTCCGGATGCTTCAGGCAGCATTCCCATTCCAGCACCGCCCAGCCCTCGTAACCGTACTGGGTGAGGCGCGAGAAGATGCCAGTGAAGTCGACCTCTCCATCGCCCAGCGAACGGAACCGACCGGGACGATCGATCCAGTCGGCATAGCCGCCATAGACGCCCGCCCGCCCCGTGGGATTGAACTCCGCATCCTTCACATGGAACATCTTGATGCGCTCGTGATAGATGTCGATGAACTGGAGGTAGTCCATCGCCTGCAACACAAAATGGCTGGGATCGTAGAGGATATTGGCACGGCGATGACCGCCCACCGCATCCAGGAACCGCTCGAACGTCAACCCGTCATGCAGGTCTTCGCCGGGATGGAGTTCGTAGCAGAGATCGACGCCTTCTTCGTCGAAAGCGTCCAGGATCGGACGCCAGCGACGCGCCAGTTCCGCGAATGCGTCTTCCACCAGCCCCGCAGGCCGTTGCGGCCAGGGATAGACGAAGGGCCAGGCCAGCGCTCCGGAAAAAGTCGCATGTGCCGCAAGCCCAAGACGACGGCTCGCCTTGGCCGCCAGTTTCAGCTGATCGACGGCCCAGGCCTGGCGCTCTGCGGGCTTGCCGCGCAGTTCCACCGGGGCGAAATTGTCGAATGCCGTGTCGTAAG
The DNA here is from genome assembly GCF_044987305.1 of Novosphingobium sp. ZW T3_23. Taxonomy (NCBI): domain Bacteria; kingdom Pseudomonadati; phylum Pseudomonadota; class Alphaproteobacteria; order Sphingomonadales; family Sphingomonadaceae; genus Novosphingobium; species Novosphingobium sp. ZW T3_23. The sequence continues at coordinate 72,756 of NZ_JBJDRF010000020.1, read as the reverse complement.
CGGGGTGAACGGCGACCAGCTGCCCTTGCAGATGGGTGGACAGTTCCGTGATCTCGACGCCCGCCTCTCGGCAGCGCCCGGTCAGTTCATCGCAATAGTCCTGGCTTTCCGCCGCCAGCGATAGGTCCATGCAGCGCGGATCGTTGCTGGGCACCTGGATGCCTTGGTATCCCGCCTGCGCCATCCAGCGCGCGGCATTGTCCAATGTGTCGAACGGCGCAGCGTCACCCATGAACTGCGCCAGGAATATTGCCGGACCCCGCATGGCCTTGCCGTCCCCTTACTTCAGGCTTTTGAGATAAGCGATGATCGCCGCGCGCTTGGCCGGATCGGGCGTGCCGATGGGCATGCGCGTGCCGGGCACCTTCTTGGCCGGTGCCGCCAGGAAGGTGTCGAGGCTCTGATCGTCCCAGCGCAGCTTGGCGCCCTTGAGCGCCGCCGAATAGTTGAACCCGACAGCCGAAGCCGCCTGACGGCCCGAAACGCCGTTGAGATTGGGCCCGATGCCGTTCTTGCCGCCCTTGTTCACGCTATGACACGCCTTGCAGGCGTTGAATGCAGGCGGCGCGGCCTGCGCTGCGACAGGCTGCGTGAAAAGGGGTAATGCGAACATCGCCGCAACAAATGCAGCGGTCTGTGTTCGGATGAGGGCTGCTGTCATGCGCATCCTCGACTCTCCATATATTTTCTTATTGCCTAACGTTTACCGGTAAATCATATCAGATCAAGGCCTGAAATAAGGGCTTGGTGTAGATTGGGAAAAAGGGAGAGGGACATGACACGCACCTTGCGTCTTGCGATGGCCGGAGGCGGCGAAGGCGCCTTCATCGGCGCTGTTCACCGCGCGGCAGCGGCGCTCGACGGAGACTGGCGACTGGTCGCCGGCGCGTTCAGCAGCGATCCGGATCGCAACCGCCGCTCCGGGGAAGCGCTGGGGATCGATCCCACCCGCACATACGAGTCGCTGGACGTGCTGCTCGCGGCGGAAGCGGCTTTGCCGGCCAACGAGCGCGTCGATGCGGTGGCGATCGTCACGCCCAACCACCTTCACGCACCCATGGCCATTGCCGCGCTGGACGCGGGCTTCCACGTCTTCTGCGAAAAGCCGATGGCCCTCAACATGGAAGAGGCACGCCTGATCGCGCAGGCCGCCTCCCGATCCGGCCGCCACTTCGGCCTTGCCTTCACCTATAGCGGCTACCCCCTTGTGGAAGAGGCCCGCGTGCGCGTGGCCCGCGGCGACTTCGGCAGGATCCGGCTGGTACAGGTGGAATACGCGCAAGGCTGGCTCAGCAAGGCGATCGACCGGGAAGGCAACAAGCAGGCGGAATGGCGGACCGACCCCCTGCGCGCCGGGCTGGGCGGCTGCCTCGGCGATATCGGCACCCACGCCTTCCATCTGGCGGAACATGTTTCGGGATTGCAGGTGCAGGAACTCTGTGCCGATCTTGCCACATTCGTTCCCGGTAGACTGCTGGACGACGATGTCAGCGTCCTGCTGCGCCTCGATGGCGGAGCGCGCGGTGTCCTCAAGGCGACCCAGGTCGCTGCGGGTGAGGAAAACGGACTGAAGCTGAGGATTCACGGCGAATACGGTGGGCTGGAATGGGCTCAGATGGAGCCCAACACTCTGAAACTGCGCTGGCTGGACCGTCCGGCGGAAGAAATCCGCGCAGGTGGACCGGGTCTGGCGGAATCCACCATGCGACTTTTGCGTACACCGGCAGGACATCCGGAAGGCTATATCGAGGCTTTTGCCAACCTCTACCGCGCCTTCGCGTCGCAAATTCTGAGCGGCGACGGCGCGGCCGGCCATGGCGCATTTCCCACGGTCGATGCAGGCCTGCGGACGATGGCCTTCGTCGAAAACGTCGTCGCCAACAACGCATCCACCGTGAAATGGACGAAGCTCGCCGACGAATGACGCTGCCCGGGCGCGACAAGCCGCCCCAATTGCCGGGCGGCTATCCCGAACTAACCCGCAATAGTCCTGCCGCACCGAGCCGGTTCGGGCGACTATGCGGCAGATGTCGGGAGCAAGCCGATGCGAGAGGGTGCCGATAACGAGTTGTTTTCCGAACTGATCGCCACTTGCGACGGCATGCTGTCCCCGCAAGTCTATGCCCGCGTCCATGACACGGCCCGGAAAGGCGGGCTGATCGTGGAAGTGGGAACCGCGCTCGGCGCTGCTACCGTAGCCCTGGCGTTGGGATTGAAAAGCGCCGGTGTACCGGGGCACGTCTATACATTCGACCCCATGACCGGCGGCCCGCGGCGGTCCGTAAAGTCGCCCGAGCAACGGATCGCGCGGATCGAGGAAAGTCTGGCACGCTACGGCGTTTCCGACCTCGTCACGATCACCCCTCGCGATCTTGCAAGCGGTCTGGAGGTCTTGCCCGCAGGCCAGCCCATATCGGTTCTGATGCTGGACGCCGACGGGCGGATCGATCGGGATCTGGAAACGCTTCAAGGGCGGCTAGCGACGGATTGCGCGCTCATCATCGACGATGTGGCCGACCGGGTCCGGGTCAAGCGCCAGGGTTCGACCTACCGGATCGACAGCAAGATGCGGCTGTCCTGGCTCCTCACCAACATGCTGATCGACGCGGGCAAACTCAGCCCGGGCCGGCGCCTCGTCGATACCTACTTCGGCGAACTCATCACCGATCCGGACCGGATCATCGATCCGCATGAAGCTCTGGCGATCTATCGACTGCTGGTCTTCCAATCGGCCTCGGCCAATCGCCTTCAGCGCCTGCGCGCGCATCTCATAGACTGGGGCCAGGATCTGGCGCCCGATTTTGCCGCCCGGTGTCGCCGCGTCTATCGCCGCGCGAAGAGCCGCCCCCTCCCCGCGCCGGAGCATTGCGAGCAGGAGCATCAACCGATAGCGCCGGCCTCCACCGGGATATCCGCGCCCGTGGCATAGCCTCGCCGCGAGGCCTTCTCAAAGTCTATCTGCAAATTCGCGAGATGCGAATTGCGGATCAACCGGAGGTGTCCAGGATCGCGCGCAGCTTGATGGCAAGCTGCTCGATGGTGAACGGCTTGCCTATCAGCTCGACCCCCGAATCCACTACGCCGTTATGAACGACGGCGTTGCGGGTATAGCCGCTGGTGTAGAGGATCTTCAGATCGGGCCGCCGCCGAAGCGCCTCTTCCGCCAGCTTGCGCCCGTTGATGTCCGGCATGACGATGTCGGTGAAAAGCAGCGTGATCTCGGGGTTCCCATCCAGAATCCGCAAGGCCGCAAGGCCTCCGTCCGCCTCCACCACCCGGTAGCCCAGGTCTCTCAGCGCTTCCACGCTGAACTGGCGCACTGCCGCCTCGTCGTCGACGACGAGAACCGTTTCCTGCTGGCCGCCAAGCCGAAGCTCCTGCGGATGCTGGACGGCCGCCTCGCGGTCATCGCCGGTAAAGCGCGGGAGATAGAGCTTGATCACGGTGCCCTGCCCGGGTTCGGAGCAGATCCTTACATGCCCGCCCGACTGCCGGACGAAGCCGTATACCTGGCTGAGGCCGAGCCCCGTGCCCTTGCCTACCTTCTTCGTCGTGAAAAACGGATCGAAGGCCTTGGCGGCAACCTCCTCGGACATTCCGAGGCCCGTGTCCGATACGGAGATCAGCACATAGTTCCCCGCAGGCGCGCCGGTCGCCGCGAAGCCGTCCCGCTCCTCGGCGTTCTGCGTCTCGATCGTGAGGCGGCCGCCGTCGGGCATGGCGTCGCGAGCATTCACCGCGAGGTTGAGGATCGCGTTCTCCAACTGGTTGCGATCGGCGTGCGTGCGCCACAATCCCGGGGCCAGCACGGTTTCGAGCCGGATGTCCGCGCCAAGCGAGTGGCGCAGAAGCTCCGACATGCCGGGAACCAGCTTGTTCGCATCGACGACGTCCGGGTTCAGCGGCTGTTGGCGGGAGAACGCCAGCAGGCGCTGCGTCAGCGTCGCTGCGCGTTGGGCGCCTTCCGTGGCGGCATCGATATAGCGCCTGACTTTGGGATCGCCTTCGCCCACCCGTCGGCCGAGCAGGTCCAGCGACCCGATCACCACGGCCAGCATATTGTTGAAGTCATGCGCGATCCCACCGGTAAGCTGCCCTACCGCCTCCATTTTCTGGGATTGCCGCAGCGCTTCCTGGGCCGCCGACCGCTCCGCCACTTCGGCGGCGACGCGCGCCTCAAGAGTCTCGTTCAACTCGCGGAGCCGCGCTTCGGTGCGCTTGAGTTCGGTGATGTCCACCACCGTGCCGATGAAATGAAGCGGCTCTCCGCTCTCGGTGAAGACCGACCTTCCCCTTGCCGCGACCCAGCGCTCGACGCCGTCCTCGATGCCCAGAGTGCGGTACTCGATGTGGTACTGCCCCGTGCCCTCGGGCGCGATCGCCGCGGCGACCGCCGCTTCGGTCGCGGTGCGGTCGTCAGGATGAAGGCCGTTGAGGAAGGTGCCTTCATACGTCACGGCCGCCTTCGGGGAGAGACCGAACAGCGCCTTGGTCCGCGCATCCCAACGCAGTTCGCCGGACCGGAGGTCGAGATTCCAAGTGCCGATCGCCGCCGCCTCGGTGGCCAGTCTGGCGCGCTCCTCGCTTTCCCGTACCGCGGCTTCGCGGACGCGGCGCTCGGTAAGATCCTGCATGGCGCCGATCATCCGCACTGGCCTGCCGTCTTCGGCACGCAGCACGAAACCTCGATCCAGCACGTCTGCATAAGCGCCGTCCGAAGTGCGGAACCGGTATTCGGACGTCCACGCCGTTCCCTCGCCGTCGATGGCGGCATGGATCTCGTAGTCCACGCGATCGCGATCGTCGGGATGGATATGATCGAGCCACCACTGCGCCCCGGTTTCGGTATAGGCGTGGCCGTAACGTCGTTCCAGGGCTTCGTTCCACACCACGTGCCCGTCCGCGATGCGCCAGTCCCAGACCGCATCGTTGGTTGCGCGCGCGGCCAGCCGATAGCGTTCCTCGGTTTCGCGAAGCTCTGCCTCGGTGGCCCGGCGGCCGGTGATGTCCACCGAAGAGCCGATAAGGCCCACCACCTGCCCGTCCTCATCCCGGAACGGCGCCTTGGTCGAGAGCCAGACCGCCTCCCGGCCGTCGGGGTAGGAAATCTGCTCCTCGATCTGCACGACCTTGCCGCCGGTCATGATCGCTGCGTCACGCTCCATGACGCCGGCAGCTTCCGCCGAATTGCCCAGGGTTTCAAGGTCGGTCTTGCCGATCATTTCGACGATCGGCCGGCCCACCAGCTCGGACGCGCCGCGATTGGCCACCATCATCCGGCCCCGCCTGTCCTTGGCATAGACGACGCCGGGCACGGCCTCGATAAATGCCTCAAGCAGGCGCATCGCGCTGTCGCGCTCTTCCATGAGGCTGTGACGTTCGTCGATGTCGATCAGAACGCCGGGGAAGGTCACGGTGCCGTCCTGCGGATCCTTCTCGACCCGGCCGTTGGCCTCGATCCAGTGATAAGTACCGTCGCGCCTCTTTACCCGATAGTGGTGGGCATAGGTGCCACCACGGGCAAGGGCATCGTCGATCGCGGCGGAAAGGCCCTCCCTGTCGTCCGGGTGGACCGTGGCGACGATCTGTTCAAGGCCGATCCCGGAATTGCCAAGCGCCGGATCGACCCCGAACGCATCGGCGAACTGTTCGTCGAAGGTGAACTTGTCCGAGGCAACGTCCCAAAACCAGGTGCCGACGATCGCACCCGCTGCGAGCGCCAGGCGAACCCGGTCGGTATCGGACAGGCCCTTCACCTGCGAATTTTCAGCCCCTGCACTTTTCATTCGCCAAGCGTCTTCATGCTTTCCGGACCGTTCCCTATGCGCCTTGGCCCCGACCAGCATGAACCTGCGGGCCGGGACGGAAACGCGTACCAGATCATCCGCTGTATAATGCCTGTTCGGAAGCCCGAACACCAGGAACGCGCTTTCCGCCGAATGGGTTGCGCCAAGCCGATATCGCGACGTTTTTGCGAAAGAATGCGCAAACGGCAAGGCGCCTCGGGATCATCCGCGCGTTTCGCGCGTATTCTCTGCTCCGGTCGCAACCATCGGGCATTGCCCCTTCCCAAGCGGACTTGTCATAAATGAAAGCTGAAATCCGAGACATGCGCGATCACCACGCCCGCGTGCAGATCGTAATCCCCACGCGGCACAAGGCCTTTTCCTATCAGATCCTTGCCGGCCCCGCGCTTGCCCGGCACCTTGCGGATCTGCCAGGCCTGCCGATCTCGGTGGTCTGCGATCCAGGTCAAGCCAGACCAGCGCCCTGATCACCGTTTCGGATAGGTCGCCAGTTTCACCCTGAGTATCTGGCGGGCACCGGTAAAGTTCAGCCCCCAATCCACCTGATCGCCGTTCCAGACGCGCGAGAGCTTCCAGTTCTCCTCCGCGTCGTAACTGCCCTCTTCCACTCGGTCGATGATGATGTTGCCAAGGGACGGATCGGCGAGCGCGAATTCCACCCGAGCGAAATAGCCGGTCACGAGGTACTCGTCCGGCCCGATGCGCGCGATGGCGACGCCGCCGCTCGGATAGGCGTTGCCCTTGGGCGGTCCGTCGCCAAAATCGCCCCGACCGAAGCTGACCTGGGCGACGTAGCGGCCAAGCTTAAGCACTCGGCGGTGTTCGTCCGCCGGATCTTCCGGCTCGGCGGTTCCCCAGGTCTCCCCCTCGAAGGCGAGCCTGGCCCAAAGCCTCGCGAAAGGCTTGAACAGCGTGTAGTTGGCCGCAAAGGGCACCAGGGGCTCGCCTTCCAGCTTCGGCGTGGCCGGAAAGACCGGCAGGTAGCGGGTATAGTCGATTCCGAAAGGCGACCAGCCGATGGCGCCCCGCCCCACGGCCTCGAAGAAGAAGCGCGCATATTCCTTGGAGTGGCCGGTTTCAGGCACGAACAGAGGGTTGTCGGGCCTGTCGTAGGCGTCGAGAAATCCGACATAGGCCTTGTGCGCGGGATTGTAGATGTCCGGCGCGACGATATCGAGATGGGGCGCCGCAGCCTTGTAGACATCGATGACGGTATTGGCCGGGCCACCGCTGGCATAGCTCTTGGCATCCTGCCAGGTGAACGGATCGCCCGGCAGCGCCGCATTGGCGTACATCGGCAGTGGCTTCTCGGCCTTGCCCGCAGCAGCAACCGCATCGATATAGCGGGCAACGTGCCAGGCATGGAAATAGAGATCGGCATCGCGGCCGAACAACGTGGCCCAGCTTCCCGCCCGCTTCTTCATCCGTTTCTGCAGCGCCGCGGGCACGGGAGCGGCGAAGGCGGCATTGGCGGCGGGGGAGTGATCGCGCGGCAGGCCGTAGGAGCCGGGTTCGTTCTGCACTTGCACCATGATGACGGTATTCTGCGGGTCGGCTTCGCGCAGATGACGCATGAGCGCAGCAAAAGCCTTGCCGTCGGCCTTAAGCGTCTCGGTTCCGAAAGGCGAAAGCGCGTAATGCAAGGTACCGTCCGGGCGAACCATGCGGGGGAAGCGGCGGTTATCCAGCTTGACCCAGCGCGGCGCATATTGCGGATTGGTGTTCTTCCAGGTGGCAAACCACAACAGGACAAGCCTCAGGTTCCGGGCGCGCGCCTGCTCCAGCAGGGTATCGACGATGGTGAAATCGAACCGGCCCTCTTGCGGCTCGACCTGCTCCCAGCCGACCGGGATCTCCACTGTGTTGACGCCGAGCGCATCCATCGCCGGCCAGACGCGCGGCAAGGCGTCGGGCCAGGCGCTGGAGTTGTTGATCTGCGCGCCCAGGATCAGGAACGGCGCTCCGTCCACGATCAGGGCGTGGCGTCCGTTCTTCTCTGCAATGCGCGGGGTTTCGGCCTGAGCGCCGGAAGCAACGGCCAGCAGCGCCACAAGCGCGATAGCAAAGATAGCGCGCAGGCCCTTCACGCGATCCCTCAACCGTTCCGTCTTCATCACCGGCATGAACCTCCTGCCCTGTCCCGGTCCGTCGCCCCTTCCCCGACCGGGCCGGGGAAGGGAGCGCTTTGATCCTATTTGCGGGAATGGAAGCCGGTGGTGACCTTCAGCACCTGCGGCCGGTCGATAAGGTTGATCCCGTAGTCCGTCTGGTCACCGTTCCACACGCGCGACATGACCCACTTGCCGTCCCGGAACGTGCCTTCCTCGATCGAGACAAGAGTGCCGTCCTCGCGCCCGTTGGCTGCCGAGAAACTGACCCGCACATGGTCGCCCATCACCAGGTATTCCGTATCGGAGAGCTGAGCCACGGAGACGCCGCCGACCGGTTCCGCGCCCCAGGGCGTCGGATCAGCCTTGATCCAGGTCCAGTCCTTCATGCCGAACTGCCACTGGCCCCAGTCCGCCGTGATCTTCCAGTCGCCCAATGTGACCGACTGCACGCTGCCGTCATCCGGCTTCGCGGCGCCCCAGGTCGGACGGGTAGCGGCGATGCGCGCCCAGTCGCGCATGATCGAACCCACGGCCGCATAGGGCAGCGCAAAGGCAGCCACCGTCTGCTTGTCGAGATCCTTGGCCCCCAGCGGATAGTTGAAGTAGCCGGTGCCATCCATCCCGAAAGGCGCGAAGCCGATGCCGCCGCGCCCGATCGTGGGCCAGAAAAAGCGGGCAAACTCGCGGGCGTTGCCGATCTCGGGCACCATCAGCGGATTGTCTGGCCGGGTATACTTGTCGAGATACTGGATCACGTTGCCGCTGTCGCGGTCGTAGATGTCGGGCGCGGCGAAGTCGATCGCCGGGGCTGCGGCCTTCCAGATATCGAGTACGTCCCACTGCGGGCCGCCACTGGCGACGCCGGTGGGATCGGGCACGTTGGAGGGCCCGGCGAGCGAGGCGTTCACGTACATCGGCAGTGCCTTCACCGCCTTGCCCGCTTTCGCCAGGGCATCCACGAAGCTGGCGACGTACCAGGTATTGAACGCGCGCGGCGCCTGCTTGCCGAAGGCCTGTTCCCAGGTGCCGGACTTGCCCAGCTTGCGCGCCAACGTGGCCGGGATCTGCTGCGCGAACAGACGGTTGCCCTCGGCGGAAAAATCGCGCGGGACGCGGTAGGATCCGGTCTCGTTCTCCGGTTGGACCATGATGACGGTGTTCTGCCGGTCATGGTCACGCAAGTATTCCATGACCTTCACGAAGGCGCGGCGATCGGCCTCCATGGTTGCCTTCGACAAGGGCGTGAGAACGCCATGATCCTTGCCTTGCTGGTCCTTCATGCGGGGAAAACGCGCGTTGTCGAGCTTGACCCAGGCCGGGGTATAGGCCGGGCTGGTGTTCTTCCAGGTTCCGAACCACAGCAGCACCACCCGCTTGTCATGCGCGCGCGCCTGATCGAGCAGCTCCTGAAGGAACGTGAAATCGAACCGCCCTTCGACCGGCTCCACCTGCTCCCAGGCGATCGGAACCTCCACGGTATTGGCGTTCATCGCATCGAGCACCGGCCAGGCCGCCTTCAGCGGCTCGGCATAGTTGCTGGAGTTGTTGACCTGCCCTGCCAGCATCACGAACGGGGCGCCATCGACGATCAGGGCATGGCGTCCGTCGCGGGTCTCGATGCGGGGAAGCGGCGTCGCCGTCTGGGCGGCGGCAGTGCCTGCCATGGCGAATGCCAGGGCGAATGCCGGGATAAGCGGTGCGATAGCTTTCAGTTTCTTCATCATTCCCCCTTGGCCGGGTCGCCGGTAATCAGCCCCCGCCCGTCGGTTGCCACATAGACCCGGCCGAACAGGCGCGGATCGCCCGAGACCATGCGGATACGCAGGCCCCATTGATGCCGATCGTCGTTGATCCGCATCCACTGCGTCCCCCCGTCGACGGAGCGCCAGAACGCACGGAGGCCCTCCTTCGTCCCCAGCGCGTAGAGTGCCGGGTCTGCGCGGCCGGGCGCGCCTTTGCCAAGGCCGAACCGGTCCACGCGGATGGCCTGCCCGGTGCGTCGCCAGCTTTCGCCGAAATCGCTTGAGCGCCACAAGGCGCCGCCCAGATCAAGCCACAAGGCGCCCGCGCGATCCGGCTGCGCCAGAATGGGGGCCGGGTCTTCCCGGTTGGCGGAACGCAGCAGCGTCAGATCTGCGGGAAGCCCCCTTCCCGCCACCGGCCGGAAACTGGCGCCGCCGTCGTCGCTGCGCACGATATGCCCCGCCGCGAAGTCGACCGCGTAGAAGCGCCTTGGATCCTGCTTGTCGGCCGTTACCCGCACCCGCGATGGAAGGCCGGAAACCCGCCGCCACGTAGCGCCCCGGTCACGCGAGATCTGCGGCGTATCCGTTTCGACAAGAAAGGCGGTGCCATCCGCCGACACCGTAATGGCGGCATCCCCCGTCGCCTCCGGACAAGGCGAGCCGTCCGCATGAGGCGCGCATGCTGGAACGTGAAGCCCGCTCCACGACCCGCCCCCGTCCGCCGACCACGCCAGCGAGGTGTCCGGCACGGTGCGCGCATGGGTATTGCCGCTGCGCACCATGACCAGCGGCGCGCGGCCCGCATAATCGACCGTATTGGTGTTGGTCAGGAATGGCTCAAGGTGGATGCGCGGCGGCGACACCGCGAAGTCGTCATGCCGGAACCCGCCGATGTCGCCGAAACCGGAGACCAGATGCGCGCCGCCGGTGGGGCTGGTCAGCGTGATGACGGCGGTCTGTTCGATGCCGCGCGTCCACGGTCGCCAGCGCATCGGGCCGGGTTTGTCGAAGTCCTGCGTTTCGTAAACGGTAGCGCCCGTGACATAGGCGGCATGGCCCGGCTGGAACGGATCGATCGCCAGTCCGGCGATCCAGTGGCCGAAGTTCGCCTTGCCATCGAAATCGAGGAAGGGGCTCTCCGCCACATCGCGCGTGGATCGAGGCCACAGTTCCTCCCACTGCCGTCCCCCGTCGCGGCTGAGCCAGACGGTATCGACCGGTCGGCGCCGGTCAACCGTGCTGACGGTGATCATCTTCGGATCGCGGGCCGATACGGAAACGCCCATGTAGCCGCCCTCCGGCGCATCGGCACCCTTTAGCGGCGTCACGTCGCTCCAGCGGCCATTCGCCGTATCCAGCCGCCAGACTTCGCCGCGCGTGATACCGTTGGGCCCGATCCCGTCGTTGAGCGTCACCGTCAACATGCCGTCGCGCCCAAGCACGGCCTTGGCCGCCAGCAGGCGGGCATCCGGACCGCCCGGAAGCGCCATCCAGGTCGCCCCTCCGTCATCCGAACGGTAGAGCCGCGCGCCTTCCGGATCGGCGTTGCCCACGAAGATCCGGCCCTTCCTTGCGGGATCGAACACCACGAAGGAAAGACCGCCGTGGGTCTGCCGCCGTACAGTCGGCAGCCCAAGGCCCTTGAGTGGAAACGCCTCCACCGGCTGCCAGTGCGCCCCCGCATCGGTGCTGGACCACAAGCCCTGATGGCGGGAGCCGAAGAACAACCTGCGGTTGTCGGACGGGTCTACCGCCAGCCGTTCGCCCAGGCCGCGTCCATCCTCATTGCCGCCCATAGCGAACGGCACGAGGGTAACCTGCCAGTGATCGCCGCGATCGGTCGAGCGAAAAATCGCGGCAGGCAAACGCGCGCCCATGCCGGCGGCGAGGTACACCGTGCCCGGATCCACCGGATCGGCGGCGATGCTCTCGATCCCCATGAAGCTGCCCTCGGAGACACCGTCCTGAAGCGGCACCCAGCGCCGGTTCTGTGCGTCCCAGCGGTAGGCTCCGCCCATATCCGTGCGCAAGTAGGCCAGGCCGGGCTCCAGCGTGCTGAACACGATGCCGGGCGCGAAACCACCGCCGCCCACGCGGACGTTGGCCCAATCGTATGCAGTGGAGGACGACTGCTCCTGCGCGGCAACGGGGGCCGCCGCAATCACCATCATGGCCGGAGCAACGGCTGCCACCGCAAGCGCGCCCAGCACGCGACCAGCCCCTGCAATACCCACGGCCTCTTCCCTCATGTTCGTTGGCATTGCACCGTTAGCAGTCCCTACGATAGCGCTACCAATTCCATAGGGGAATACCTTCTTCACGAATTCGGGGCGAGGCGGGACATTGCGGCCCGCCTGCCCCGAAGACCTCAGAACGTGACGTTCACACCCATGCGATAGCGGCGATCGCTCTGGAACCAGCTGCGCCCGTAGAGGCCGCCCGGATAGCCGCCCATCAGCGTCTTCTGGGTGGCGTTCAGGATGTTGGTACCCTGGAGCTGAACGCTGAGGTTCTCGTTCACCCGAACCGTGATACCGGCATCGAGCGTACCGTAATCGGCACCGTAGATCGGCAGATTGGTGGCGATGTTGGTGCTCTGGTTCGGCGCGGTGAAGAAGTTGTAGCTCTGGTTGGTGCCGTTGGCGTTGGTCGACTGAAGGTACTTCGAACGCCAGCTATAGGCGACCCGCAGCGAGAACGGATTGTGTTCGTAGAGGAACGCCAGGTTCACGTTGTGCTTCGAAAGACCCTGCAACGGCACGTCGTTATGCGCCACGCCGTCGATGTCGTAGTAGACGTCGCCCGGGTTCTTGCTGTCGAGGAAGGTGTAGTTCGCCTCGAAGCCGATGCCCGAGAACCAGCCCGGCAGCCTGTCGAGGAACAGGCGACCGCCCGCCTCGAAGCCCTTGACGGTGGCCGCCTTGTCCGCCGTGCGCGCTTCGTTGGTGGTGACGGTGGCCTGTTCGGAGGTGCCGTCCGTGAACTGCACGGTTTCGACGCGCTGGGTCGATCCGAACACCACGGAGTCGGTGATCCGCTTGTAGAACGCCGCCACGTGCAGGCTGGTGCCCGCGCTGGGATACCATTCCGCCGAAAGGTCGAAGTTGTTCGACATCGTCGGCTTCAGCGTGGGATCGCCCGAAGTCGTCGTGTAGTTCGCGAAGTCCGGCGGCGAGCCGTTGCCCGTGGTCTGGACGCCGAGGTTGCCCGACGCGCGCAGCGAGTTGAACGACTGGTTGTCCATGGTGATGTTGTAGGCGGCTCGGATCTTGACGGGCTCGATCGGCGAATATGTGACGTTCACCGCCGGGAGGACACGCGTGAATTCGGCGCCGCCGCTGCGCACCTGCGCGGCGTCGGACAGGCTGTAGATCACGCCGTTGCGCACGAACTGGGCCGTGTTCTGCTGGAAGTAGCCGGAACTGGCGTTCTTCACGTTGACCACGCGTGCACCGACGTTGCCGGTGATCGAAGCCTGGTCCCACTCCGTGCCGAAATTGGCCATGACGTAGCCTGCCAGCGTCTTGGTGCTGTAGTCGGTACGATCGTTCGGCAGAACGAAGCCTTCCGGACGGCCCGCCGTGCCACCGTAGATGTCGTGAATTTCGTCCACGCCAACCGTCCGCGCGAAATCGGCATCTGGGAAATACTGGCTGGCTGGCAGCGACACGCCGCCGTGGAAGAAGTTCTTGAACGTATAGAGCTGGATATCGCCCGGACGGCTCTGCGAGAACGGGATGATCGGATAGCCGTTCCACTCCTGCCCGAGCGCCGCCCAGGCGAAGCCGTTGTTGAAGTCGCGCTCGGTACGCTTGGACCAGCGGCCGCCGGCCTTGATCGACTTCAGGAAGCCGTCGCCGGTGGCGTAAGTCAGGTCGAGCTGGGCCGAGTCCAGCTTGCCGCGGTTGTCCTCGTCATGCGGCATGGCGGCCTGCCAACTGTAGTTGGCCGGGTCCAGCAACGAGGGCACGAAGGCCGGATCCACGCTGATCGCGGGCAGCTTTCCGCTGAGATCGAGACCGAAGCTGGTCGGGAAGTCCACCGTGCGGAACACGTTCATGCGGTGCATCTTGGAGGACGAGGTGATGTGCTGATAGGCCGCATCGACCGTAAGCGGGCCGCCGCCGGGGTTCCACTTGACCGAGCCGGAGATGTCCTGCGTCTTGGTGCGGCTGTTCCACGAACCGGTGGTACCGCCGGTGGTTACGGGCGCTCCGCTGGGCAGGAACGTGGTGTTGTCGCGCTGGAACACCGCCGGCGACGAGATCAGGCCGCCGAAATCGTCGAACGTGCTCTGGCTGGGATCGACCGCCAGGTTCTGCGAGGTGACGAAAGAGCCGAACTCGTCGGACGTGCTGCGATAGCGCGACTGGAAGAACACGCCGGTGAAGGTCAGGTCGTTGCTGGGGGCCCACTGCACCGCGCCATAAAGACCGTCGCGCTTGCGCTGGAAGTCTTCCTGTCCATAAGCATAGCCGCCGGGAATGAAGTAGTCGTTCCCCTGGATGCGGGTGCGGAACATGGGCTCCATGCGCACGAACTGCGAAACCGAGGTGAGCTGGCTGTAGGCAGCGTCAAGGACGAAGCCGATATCGCCGATACCCGTGTGCCACTTGCCCGCGACCAGGCCCGAAACCGAGTAGTCGGTCTTGGTGGCGAGATCGCCGAAGCTGAGATCGCCGCTTCCCGCAAAGTGCAGGCCTTCGCTGAAGTCGAACGGCAACTTGGTGCGCAGATCGACCGAACCGCCGGTGCCGCCCTCGATCTGGTCGGCGGAGGAGGACTTGTAGACGTCCACCGCCTGCATCAGTTCCGGCGTAACGTCACCCCAGAGCAGTGAACGGCCAGCGTTTGCGCTGAAGATCTCGCGGCCGTTGAGGCGCGAGGCGACGCCGGAAAGGCCGCGGATCTGAATGCCGGAGCCTTCGACCGAGTAGTGGTCCGGGTCGTTGATCGCGGCAAAACGCACGATGGTGACGCCGGGAACGCGCTGGAGCACTTCCGTGATCGAATTGTCCGGCAATTTACCGGCGTCGTCGGCCACGACAGAATCGACGATCGTGATCGCATTCTTCTTGCGGTTCTCGGCGGATTCCAGCGCTGCGCGACGGCCGGTGACGACGATCGCATCGGCCTCGGCCCCAGCGACTTGATCGCTCTGCGCGAAAGCCTGGCCGCCACAAGCCATAGACATCATGGCGACGCTGATCATGCTCGCACGGGCGTAAAGATGGAATTTAGGCATGTTCCCCTCCTGAATTCATGCGGGAGGGCCAATCGCCTCATCCCGCCTACTATGTCGTTGCTGCGACTATTAGTCTGGCAAATCGATTAGGCTGACAGATTAAGGTCGTCAAACGGTTTATGGGAGCGGTACCAAAAATCGGATCATCCGATGTTTTACGGCTGCGAAGTGTTGCAAAAGCGATACGCAGGCCAGCCATGGCAAGTAGCTGAGCGTTCTAATAAGCTAATGATTTTACGTTGTTTTACTGAAATATTATACAATCTTGGCAATCGCCACGCGTCCCTGCCAACGGTGTTTGAAAGCGCGTAACCCACCGCTTTCCCTTTGCCTCATCGATTGCAAAACAGCCTGAATGCTTGTGATAGCGCTATCACTATTCACTAAACAAAGATCTTTCACAGTGAGAAGTATTCACACGATTCGCGAAAGAAACGCTGGCAGTTCAAATTTGCGCACGGTCATGCGCACCAGCTAAGGTCTGGGGTGACGCTTACGCCGACAAATGCGGGATGAGTTTTCGCCCTCCGCCCGCCCGCTACCCCGCCGGAGTAACGGCGCACCGCCCCTTAGGAGGAGGATAGGGACGGTGCGCCGCGTAGCCGCCACTCGGCGAGTGGCGGTCAACCGTGGTGAGTGGGGGCGGTGTGAGCGGGGATCGAGGCTCGATAACGGAAATCGCGCAGCTTGGCCTTTGCGCCGCCCGTCACGTAGATGCCGAAGCGAAGGCTGAGGAAACCTCCGAAAACATTGTGATGAATGCCCGACACTTCCATGCGGGTGCCGTGGCGCTGCCAGGTGCGACCTTCATCGTAGGAGTAACGCCAGGTCACCACGTTCTCGTCGTTGGTGACGCGCAAGCGCAGGCTGCGCCCCTGGTGGGGCACGGCTGCCCAAGGCAGTTCCTCGGAATATTCGTAGATCTTGAGCTTTTCAGGGGTGAAGCCAAGTCCCACGAAAGCCTTGTGGTTGTAGAACAGCAGTATTCCCGCCTCGCCATCGCCCACAAGGTCGATGGAGACTTCGGCCTCATAGCTGCGATCCCCCGCCAGGCAGGTGAGCGGCGAGGAGTCCGCCGGAGAATTGCCGTTGCCTGCGATCACAAGCCCGCCCGCCTCGTAGCGCGCCCGCTCCGCCTCGCCGCGGCGTGGCGCATGGAAGCTCCATTGGATCCCGAAACGGTTGCGCGAGAAATCGTCAGACAGCCCCGGCGCCGAGGGGCTCGACTTGCCGCCCTTCGGCTTGGGAAGCGGCACCGAAAGATCGCCGCCCTTGGCCCGGAACCAGCCATCCGGGGTCCATTCGATAGGCTCCAGCAGAGTCTGGCGGCCTAGCGTCCTCATGCCGTTCTCGTAGCCGTGATAGACCATCCACCAGTCCCCCGCTGGCCCTTCGACCAGCGTCGCGTGGCCGCGCGACCACCAGGGTTCGTCCACGCTCACCGTGCGCACCAGCGGATTGCGCGGGCAATGTTCCCACGGCCCGTGGATCGAGCGCGAGCGCGCCGCGATCACCATGTGCCCCGTCACCGGACCGGCCGTGCCGCCGATCGCGGTGACGAGATAGAACCAGTCCCCCTTGCGCAGGAGCTTGGGGCCTTCGGGCGCGAAATTCTCCACCACCCAGTCGTCGGGGTATCGCCAGGGATCGTAGGCCTTTTCCAGCGGCCCATCGGTAGCCAGGCCGTCGTCCGTCAGACGGATCTTGCGGATGCCGTTGGTGAAGAGATAGCGCTTGCCGTCCTCGCCCACGATGTGGCCGGGATCGATGCAGCCGCTGATCCCGAGATCGACGGGTTCGCTCCAGGGCCCGGCGATATCGTCGGCCCAGATCGCGAAGATCGACCAGCCTTCGCCCTTGGGATCGGCGGGAATGTAGATGAAGTAGCGTCCCTCGTGCTTAACCAGGTCAACCGCCCAGATCGTGCCGAGATTGCGGTGCAATGCAGGGCCTACCGGCGCCCAGTTGACCAGGTCTGTCGAGCGCCAGATCACCAGCCCCGGATAGGAATCGAAGGACGAATGCGTCATGTAGTAGACGTCGCCGTCCTTCAGGATCGTAGGATCCGCATGGTCGCCGGAGATGATCGGGTTGCGGTAGTACCCGTTGCCGAGATCGGCCTTGCGCTGCCCTTCCGCGCCGATGCCCCAGCGCGGGGCTGGAGCGGCCTTGTCGGTCGCCAGGGCGCTGGCAAGGGACGGCGCCAGAGACGGGACTGCCGCCCCGGCGAGAGCCCCCTGGAACATCGTGCGTCGGGTGATGCTCATCCTGCGACCCTCACTTGCCCGCGGGTTCGAGCGTGACGAGCGCCACGTCGTTGCTGCGCATCGGCACTTCCACCGAGGCCGCGCCATCCTTGCCCACGCGTACCAACTTGTCCTGCTGGGGCGTATCGGCCGTCTCGCGCTGAAGCTGCGCGAACTGATCGGCGTTCAGCGAGGCGGGCATGCCCATGTCGATGTAGGACGAAAGCGGGTCGTTCAGGCGATAGCCGGCCTTGCGCACCTGAACGCGGTAGTTGCCCTTGGGCACATGCTGGAACTGGAACCGGACCGTCCGGCTTGGGGTCGCCGGCACCTGGCGGGTGTAGAACGGCTTGTTGCTGAGGTTCTGCACGGGCTGCTGAAAATCCCAGACCAGTGCGGAAATGCGCTTGCCGTCGATGGCCGCCATCGCCTGTCCGTCACCGGTCGGCAGGGCCTGGCCCTTGATCGCGTTGAGATACTTGTAGGCGAACCAGGCCGGCTTGCGGATGCCGTCCTTGTTGATGAGGCCGAAACCGCCGTGGAACGGGGTCGGCGGCGGGCCGGGTTCCTCGAACAGGTCGGTATAGGCCCAGTAGCTCATGCCTTGCGCCAGGCCCTGCGTCGCCTTCAGCTTGCTGAGGATGTAGGGTGCGCTGATATAGCTGTCGTGCACGAAGTCGCGCGGGGTGTAGCTGGTGCTCCACTCCGTGAAGAACAGCGGAATACCGGGGAATGCCGAGGCCTCGATCTCGCCGCGAACCTTTCGCACGTCGCCGACGATGGCATCGGGCGAGGGAGAAAGCTTGGTATCCTGCTTACCCTGCTCGTCCAGGAAACCCCCGTCGACGCCGTAAGTATGGGTCGCCACGAAATCGACCGGCAGCTTGTTGTCCGATGCGAACTTGAGGAATTCGGGCACCCAGGCCGCGCCCGCCGTGGCAGGGCCGCCGACGCGCAGGGCGGGGTCGATCGCCTTGATGGCGGTGGCCGTGTTGGCGTAGAGATCGAAATAGGCCTTCTGGTCGGCCTTCTCCCAGAACCCGTCGAGGTTGGGCTCGTTCCACAGTTCGAAGTACCAGCTGCGCACTTCTTCCACGCCATAGCGGTCGCGCACATGGGTGACGAAGGCGTTGACAAGATCGCGCCACATCCGGGGATCGGGATGAGAAGTGTTGCCCTTCCAGTAGAACAACTGCTGGTCCGAAGTGCGCATTACCGCCGGTGTCCAGCCCAGTTCCACGAAAGGCTTTATCCGTTTGGCCAGCAGGCCATCGTAGAGCTGGTCCATCTTGGTCCAGTCGTATACGATCTTGCCGTCCACCTTGCGGACGGTGCCCAGCACGTCATGGAAGATGTCGTGAAAGCGGATGTAGCGGAAACCGAGTTCGTCGGCCGCGAGCTTGAGCTGCTCCTGGCTGTCGGTCCGGATCAGCGTTCCGGGAAAGTCGGAACCGACCGAAAGATCGTAGAAGCGGTCCACAGGGCCCGTCGGCGCGGTCACGTCGATACGGATTTCACGCCCACCCTGTGCTTCGGCTGCCCAGGCGGGCTGCGCCGAAACCGCAAGCACTGCGGCCAATAGTTCGATCTTTCGCATCTCTACCCCTCTTCTTCGCGCTTTCCCGTGAGCGCGGTATTTTTCCGTTCCGGATGCGGCCTGGCCGCCCGGCTCGCGCCGGGCGGAACCGTCACACCATTCGGTTGGTGCGGATGAGTTCGCGGTACCAGTCGGCGCTGAGCTTGGGGGTTCGCTTCTGGGTCTTGAAGTCGACATGGTGGATGCCGAACAGCTTGGTGTAGCCGTCTTCCCACTCGAAGTTGTCCATCAGGCTCCAGAGGAAATAGCCTTCGATGGGGAAGCCTTCGCGGACCGCGCGGTGCAGGTGGCCGATGTAGTTGCGCAAGTACGTCACGCGGTCGGCATCGTATACCTTGCCGTCCTTGGCCACCGGATCGTCGGCCGAGCAGCCGTTCTCGGAGATGTAGAGCTTCTTAGGCTTCCACAGCTCGCTGACAGTGCGGATCGACCAGTAGAGCGCTTCGGGGCACATGTAGAGCCAGGGCGATGCCATGCGCGGCGAGTTGGCAAGGTGCGGCAGGATCTCGTAGCCGCTGGCCGTGTCGGCGGCGCGCACGGTGTTCGCGGTGTAGACGTTGAGCGACACGAAATCGAGCGCGCTGCCGATCGCCTTCATGTCGCCGGCCTGCACCTTGGGCGCGTCCTTGCCCTGCGCGGCCAGATAGCTGTCGATGTAGCGGCCTTCCATGATCGCGGTGAGGAACATGGCGTTCTCCTCGCGCATGGCCTTCTTGGTCGCCTCGATGTGTTCGGCCGTCTCGATCGCG
Organism: Novosphingobium sp. ZW T3_23; assembly: GCF_044987305.1. NCBI lineage: Bacteria > Pseudomonadati > Pseudomonadota > Alphaproteobacteria > Sphingomonadales > Sphingomonadaceae > Novosphingobium > Novosphingobium sp. ZW T3_23. Next base: position 53,256 of record NZ_JBJDRF010000020.1, on the reverse strand, counting down.
GGGACGAAGATCGTCGCGTTATCGGCCAGGCCGACCTGGGTGCCCGCCCTCGCCTGCGCCCGGATCGCCTGGACGCCAAGCCCGTGCGCGAGCACGCCGTGGTGGCGCACCTGGTTCACCTGATCCATCGGCAGCCTGAGCGCGGGCGCCTTGTTGCCGTTCCAGTAGGCAAGGTCGGTGAAGCAGCGCAGCTCGTTCACCGTCATGATGTGCTTCACGCGGTCGGACGTCTTGCCCGCCATGAAGCCGGCATAGTCGGCAAAGGCATAGGCGGTGTCGCGCGACTGCCAGCCGCCCTGGAGCCCGGTGGGTAGATCCCAGTGGAACAGCGTCATGTGCGGGGTTATGCCCGCCGCGAGCAGGCCGTCGATCAGGCGGTTGTAGTAGTCGAGGCCCTTCTGGTTTGGCTTGCCCTTGCCGCTCGGGAAGATGCGCGACCATGCCACCGAGAAGCGATAGTTCTTGACCCCCAGCGCCTTCAGCAGGGCGATGTCTTCCTGATAGCGGTGATAGCTGTCGCAGGCGACGTCGCCGGTGCCGCCATCCGTGGTCTTGCCGGGGGTGTGGGCATAGACGTCCCACACGGTCTCGCCGCGGCCGTCCTCCTTCACCGCGCCCTCGATCTGGTAGGATGCGGTGGCGCAGCCCCACTCGAACCCGGCCGGGAAGGACAGGGCATCGGTGGCAGCCGCGGAGGAGCCGGCGGCACCGGCGGCATTGGTCTGCGCAGAGGCGCGCCCGCCCAGGGCCGCGCCGAGCGCCGCAGCGCCCAGGCCCATGCCGAGTTGGCGGCGATTGATTCCGGTCATCGGTGATATCTCCTGAAGTCTTGGCGGATGCGGCGTCTTACTGCGCACCCATGATCCTGATGAGGCCGTTCAGCGATTGGCCGGTCGGCAAGGCCTGCCGGCTCGTGAGCTTGCCGGCGGCATCGTCCCACACGAGTTCCGCCTTCTTGCCGCCACTCTTGCCGCGATAGGCGTTGGTGGTGCCGTCATCGTCGTAGAGCGTGAAAGTGGCGTTGGCGCCGGGGTAGACACGGATGCTCTCGATCGCCTGCTTCGTCGCGGTGCTCGGCACTTGCGCGCCGATGGGAACGATCGATCCGGCCTTCACGAACACCGGGATGCGTTCGATCGGCGTGTCGACGTCCACGGTCTGGCCGCCTTCGAAGCGCTGGTTGGTCCAGTAGTCGTACCAGGCGGTTCCGGCGGGCAGATAGACCGAGCGCTTCGTCTGCCCCTGCTCGGTGACGGGCGCGATGAGGAATGCCTTGCCGAGCATGTACTGGTCGCCGATCGCCCCGACCTTGGGGTCGTTCGGGAAATCCATGAACAGCCCGCGCATGAACGGCGCGCCGGTTTCATAGGTGCCACGGCCCAGCGAATAGAGATAGGGGATCAGCGAGTAGCGCAGGCGCAGCCAGTCGGCCAGGATCGGCTCGGCCGCCGTGCCGTACTCCCACAGCGAGGCACCGGGGCGCTGGCCATGGATGCGCAAAGTGGGCGTGAAGACGCTATACTGGAACCAGCGCACGAACAGTTCCGGATAATCGGCATAGTCCGCGCCCATCGCCGTCGCGCCCGCCGGATCGACCAGGATCGGATGCTCCGCCTTGGGACCGCTCGGCCATTGCCAGCCGCCGACGTCGCTGCCCCAATAGGCAAGTCCCGAGGCGGTGAACCCGAGGCCCGCCGGCACCTGGCGCCGCAGCGCTTCCCATGTGGACTTGACGTCCGAGGACCAGAACAGGCTGCCGGTGCGCTGCGAGCCGAGATAGGCCGCGCGCGACAGGATCAGGTTGCGGAAGTTCGGACGATCGCGCTCCGTGCCCGCCGCGACGCCGCTCGTGTGCACCAGGGGGAAGAGATTGTGATAGCGGTCGCCCGAGCCGATCGAATAGAAATAGCCGTCCGGAACCAGATCGGGCTCGGTTTCGTCGAGCCAGAACCAGTCGAAACCTTCCGACGCGATATTGTCGCGCAGCTTGCCCCAGAACCATTCACGCGCTTCGGGATTGGTGCTGTCGATCAGCGCCCCGGCGCGGTCCGAGCGGACCGGAAGCCCGTCCACGACGTTGCCGTCCTTGTCCTTGAGCAGCCATCCCTTGGTGGCCAGCATATCGAAGTAACGCGATTCCCGCTCGAAGCGCGGCCAGACGCTGATGATCGAGCGCATGCCCAGCGCCTTCAACTGATCGTTCATGCCTTTGGGATCGGGGAAATAGGTCCGGTCGATGTCCAACTGCCCCATGCGCGACCAGTAAAACCAGTCCAGCACCATCACGTCGAGCGGCAGTCCGCGCTGGCGATAGCCTTGCGCGACGTCCATCAGTTCCTTCTGCGTCTCGTAGCGTGCCTTGCTCTGGATCAGGCCGAAGGCAGCCTTGGGCGGCAGCGGGGTCTGGCCGGTCAGCTTCGCATAACCTGCATAAAGCTCATCGGTGCTCTTGCCGGTAATGACGAAGAACGACACGCGCTCGCCGACTTGCGACTGGAAACGCGTGCTCGAATGAAGGCCCGGCCATACGGTGGTGCGCGCCGGGTTGTCCCAGACGATGCCCCAGAACTTGCCGTTGCCCTTGCTGGTCACCATGAAAGGCACGCAGACGGTCTCGCCCGCCGGAGCGTCGTAATTGTGCGCGCAGTCGATCTGGCGCCCCTTCAGGTCCAGCATCCCTTCCTGGTTCTGGCCGAGCCCGTAATAGTGCTCGCCGGCCTCCGCCTCGAAAGACGCACCCATCTTGAAGGTCTTCTCGCCATTGACGGTGACGGGCGCCATTTCCCAGCCCGTCATGCGCGCTAGCACCGAGCCGTCCGCATCCTTTACCGAAAGGCTGACCGGCGGCAGCGAAGGTGCGAAGTAACGCTGCATCATCGTCGGCGCGGGCGGATAGGGCTTGGCATCGACAGTCAGCGTCAGCGCGGACGAGGCGAATATGTCTCCGGTGGTATCGGCACGATGCGTCCAGCCCGCAGTGTTCGGCTGTGCATTCGGGCCTTCGCCGGGAGCCGCGGAAGCCAGCTCGGGATCGAGCGCGATCGTGACACGGACGATATTCTCTGCATAGGGCTCGACGGCCACGCGGCTGCCGTTGCGATCGAGCAGCGCCATCGGCGCCGCCGATGCCGACGCGGCGGCAAACGCCATCGAGGACAGGCCCAATGCAAATACCGTTTTGCGCACGAGGCCGCTCTTGCCCTTACAGATCATAATCCGGATGCTCCCATTCAATTTCGTGATCAGGATAGGCAGGCGCTTGCGCCGGCATGCCGCCGAGCGACCGGCCCGGCCTGATCGATACGTTCTAGATTTTCGTTGGAATCCCGACAGGCGAATGCCCGCAGCGTCTAAATTCGCCGGCAGATGTCGCGATCATGTCGCATGTTCAAGGGCATCCTCTCTCTGCCGTCGTTGCGCGCCACATGACGTCGCCCCCGATCGGCTCCTCACGCATTTGGTACCGCTACCAAAGCTAACTGTCGAGGGGCCGTAACTGCCTTCTTCGCTTTTTATTTGTTTCCGCCCGCTTTTTCATCGCATACCTTCGCGAATGGCCCAAGCGCTCCAAAACGACCGTCAGCAGGCCGCCCTCAAGCGCTCTTCGACCAAGATCATGAAAATACGCATTTTTCCGTTATTTTCGGCATGACGACGTGACGCATCGTCACCTCGCGACTTCGGTTCGCCCTGGGTCGAGATCCCGAACAATACTTAACAGCAACCAAGTAATGTTAACGCTATCACTTCTTGTGGCTGCTGTGTCGGGGGCGTTTTCGCGGTGCTGCATCCGATTGCCGCCGAATCAGTGAGTAACCGAGAAGCTGCGCGCCATTTTGCGCAGTCTGATCCGATGTGCCGCGCAGGCATTTAACTATCAGGTCCATCGCTGCTCTGGACATGGCCTGGATCGGCTGCCGGATCGTCGTCAGCTCCGGCCAGATAGCGGTCGCCATCAGCGTATCGTCGAACCCGCAGACGGTAAGATCGCCGGGAACGTCCATTCCGCGGCGGTGCGCCACGGCTACCGTTGCAGCCGCCATATCGTCATTGCTGGCAAAAATGGCCGTCGGCGGCTCGCTGAGATCGAGTATCTGTTCCGCTGCATCAAGACCGGAACGGTACGTGAAAAAGCCCTGCGAAACGAGCGACGGCTCCAATTCCAGACCGGCTTCGCTCAATGCCGCCAGATAGCCTTCGTACCGTCGCTCGCTGGCGCACTGGTTCGGGTTGCCCTTGATGAAGCCGATCCGGGCATGCCCGAGAGATATCAGGTGCTGCGTCATTTCACGGGCAGCGCTGAAATCGTCGATGCTCACGACCGGTATTCCCCCCGGGCTGTAGCTGGTCGCTACCGACACGATCGGCAGGTCCACAGCCTGAAGCGCATCGACCATCTCCGGCAGGTCGCAAAGCGGGGGAGGGAGTATGATGCCATTCAGCCGGCCGCGCTGAAGGTGCTGCACGAACTCCGCAATGGACGCCTCTTCCTCGAATTGTTCGACGAGGAGATGCACATTGCTGTGGCGGGCCTGATCGAGACTTCCGACGAGCAGCTCGCTGAGATAGGACGCCGAAGGGTTGCTATAGACCAGGCCGATCCGCAATTCATCTCCCCCCGCCAGCGTTCTTGCGGCAACACTGGGGGCATAGTTCAGGGCCTCGATCGATTGCTTGACCCGTTCCCGGGTCGAGGATCGAACCGCGTCGTGGTCGTTGATCACGCGCGAAACCGTCATCGGCGAAACACCGGCATGGCGTGCGACATCACTGATCGTAGGGACATCGCGCGGGCGCCGCGGCGTTTTGCTGTTTTCGGTTTTTATATTTGCAGCCATCTGTCACTTGTGAACGACAGCGACCGAAAGCGCAATTGACCGGAGACAAAGCCGCTCCCCGCTTTCCACTGCTTTGAGGCTGACTTCAAGGCCCTTTCGCCCGCCCGGTCCGCCGCGCTTGAAGCGCTTAGCCGTTCGTAAAGACGATTTACTTTCCGTTGCAATAGAGCGGGTTGGAATAGAACCAGAGATCGCTCCAGGGATCCTCGCCGATTGCGTCCGGCTGCGGTTCGGTCTGGCTTGTATTCGTGCCGCGCACACGAAGATAGGTCGATCCTGCCGGAACTTTCATCCGGTGCGTGATGACCAATACGTCCCCTTCCGACCGCCACTCGCCTGCCGTAAAGCGCCTGACGACCCGTGTGGACGCGTTGCTATCGCCATTACCAGCCGATGCGCTCCCGGCGATCAGGTCGACATGATCGACCAGCGGCACATGGCCCGCCGCGTTCGGTTTGCCGGCGGGGCGAAAGCGGATCGTGACCTCCATCTCCTCGCCAGCACGACCCGCAAGGGTGCCGCCCATCATCACCGAATGCTCGGCATCGTCCGCCAGGGTCGCCGTCAGATCCAGCCGATCGATGAGGCCGCCCGTGGCGACGAACACACGTCCCCCGCGCAGCCCGTCCAGGATATCCTCGTGGTTCGGCGCGGCGAAGACCCAGGTCTTGGAGTATTCCCCCGGCCAGAAGTCCGCCCCGCCCTCACGCCAATGCCCGTGGGAATCGGATGTGGCGGTGATCGTCCAGTGCAGCCCCTTGCCCAGCAAGGCATCCCACGCACCGCCCAAACGCGCGACCATCTGGTCGAAACCGCCCATCGTCGGGAATCCACCGTAGAGCCCGCGTGAGCCGTGCGCCTTGTCCTTGCCGTTTTGGGGAGCGGCAGCCTGATGGCCGGGGGCGCCTTCCATTCCGATCACCACATTCGGCGCCGCCTGCTTCCACGCGAGATACTCGGCGGGAGCATGCAGCCCCCACTCGCCATAGCCCGTCGCCGTGCGCGAAGGATGATTGCCGATCAGGACCGGAGGCTGTGGCAGAGCCGCCATGTAGCGCAGAGCCTCGATCATCCGGCCCTTGGTGTTGCGCGACGGATCGGCCGGGAATGCCTCCCGCTTGCCGAAGCGCGCCTCGATATCGCGCAGGGTGCCGCGCTCGTCAGGGCCTTTCGGCAGGATGAGGCTGGCATGCTCTCCGCCGGGTACGTCGAACTCCATGCCGTAGAACAGGGCCATCTCCGGAACCGCCTGCCTGGCGGCAACCACGTCCGGCCAGGCCCGATCATAGTTCAGCCCCGAATGATGCGGGCCGCCGTGATCGGTCGACACCATCCAGGCGAGTCCGAAACGGCGGCCCATCCGCACGTTCTGAAGGATCGTATGGGCGGAATCGCCGCCGATGATCGGCTCCGGCACGCGGTCCGGATGCTCGGGATCCGGTTCGTAACGCGCACTGTAGACGCTGTGGACGTGATGGTCGCCCGCCAGCCAGCGCCGCTGCGATGTGTCCTGCGCGGAAGCCGGCAGGGCATGCCCGGAAAGGAGAGCGGCAGTAAGGAACAGGCGAGCGGAAGTCATGGGTTTCGAATTCTCCAGGCGTTCGGGCATCGCCCGGCCTTGCGACCGCAGCGATGCCCGAACAGAGGCACATCAGAACTTGGCGCGAACACCGAAGTTGACGGTCCGCCCGAAGGTGTGGATTTCGCTCACTTCCTTCTCGGTCCCGGCGAACGAGACCTGCCGCGCGTTCAGGACGTTCACGGCCTGCATGAACAGCTCTACATTGGGCCGGAGCTTGAAGCTGGCGCCCATGTCGACGATCCCGAAGCCCTTCTGGTAGTAGGCAACGACATCCTCCGGGCTTGGCAGCGAGGTCACGTTGGCGCCGGAATCCGTCATGTAGTTGCTGCGGTAGGTGTAGCTGACGTTGATTTCGAAGGGCCCCGTCTCGAAGAACGGCGTGATCGAGTAGCTGACGTCGGAAACGCCCTGAATGCCTGCTGACTGAATGCCGACGCCGCTGGAATCCAGTTCCAGCTTGGAGGTCGCGAAAGTGGCCGTCGCGGTGACGCCCAGACCGAACGGCAGCTTGTTGGTATAGCCGAATTCGACACCCGAAATGGCCGCGTCGCCAACATTGGTCGGCGTGGCGACGAGGATATCGACCGGCAGGGTGGAACCGTCGTTCACCGCGAAAGCCAGCGTGCGGGTTTCGAAATCGGAGGCGATGTAGTTGCTGATGTCCTTGTGGAAGGCAGCCACAGTGAACGCGCCGAACTTGTCGAAATACCACTCGAACGAGGCATCGAAGTTCCAGGACGTATAAGGGCGCAAGTTGGGATTGCCGCCGGAAGCCTGAAGGTTCAGCGTGGGATCGGCCAATGCGGCGGCGCCCTCGTTGAAGATGCTGGTCACGGTCACGCTGTTCGTGTTGATCGAATTGCGCAGTTCCGACAGCGAAGGGCGCGTCATCGTCCGCGCCACGCCGAGCCGTAGCTGGACGTTGTCGGTGAACCGGAACATGGCGTTGGCGCTGGGCAGGAATTCGGCGTAAGTCGCCCGCGTGGTCGTGGGCAGTACCTCGGTGGTCACACCCCCTGCCCCGTCTGCCACCGGCGCGATCGTCGTGCCGCGCACATCGGTTTCGGTCCGCACATAGCGCAGGCCGAAGTTGCCCGAAACCGGCACGTCGCTAAGTTCGGATTCGAAGTCGATACGGCCGTAGAGGGCCTGGATCTTCTCGCCGATGCGATAGGAGTTCTGGAGGTCCGCCGCAGTCGGCGCCAGATCGCTGGCGCTGGGGCTGACGCCGTCATACTCGCTGCCCAGGGTATAGGCCTCGTTGAACAGCGACCAGTCCACGTTGGTCCAGGGCTGGCGGTTGCCGATCGACTTGTCGAAGGCATTGCCGGGGGCTGGATATTGCAGGAAGGCGTCGGTGCGCGTGAAGCCGTCACGCAATGCGGCGCTGTTGCGGTCGCGGCGCTGGTAATCGCGATAGCGGTCCGACACCTGTCCGCCGAACTTGAGCTTGCTGAACCGCAGCCCGCCCACATCGAAGTCCAGTTCACGCGAGACGTTCAGCACGAAGCTCTTGTCCTCGTCGATCGAATTGATCGGCCGCACGGCGAAGCTTTCGAACGGCATGACCGAGGGATCGGTGAGATCGAGGCTGGAATAGAGCGACTTGATCCGGCCGTCATTGACGACATCGCCGCTGAAATCGAACGTGAGATCGCCGCCGGCGCCGTTCGCGGTGCGATACTGCACGCGCTGGATCGGCGTGTCGAGATCGCTGCGTGCACGGGCGTAGCTGACGCGCGGCTCGATGTGCCAGTCGCCCAGATCCAGCTTCACCGTGGCATTGAGCTGCAGGTTCTGGTGGGACTGGTCCATGTATTCGCTGTAATTGCGAATGCGGGCGCCGCGGATCGTGCCCGCGACCAGCCGGCCGTCCTCGACCACGGCGGTAGACAGATCGAGACGCGAAAGCTGGCTCGGAATGTAATAGGTAAGTCGCCGCTCGGTCGTTTCGTTGTTGAACTGCGAGAACAGGCCGTCAATGTCGATCTCGAACGTCGAGGACGGGCGCCACTGAAGGCCGGCGACGGCGCTCAACCGTTCCCGGTCCTCGGTTTCCAGATAGGGCTGGGCGTCGCCCGGCGCGCGCACGGTGCCCAGGCCTTCCACTTCTTCTTCCTGCCAGCCCATGCGCAGGCGATCGAACTGGACCTTGCGGCGCGAATAGGAAAGGCCGGCCAGCAGGCCCAGCGTGCGATCGCTGTTTCGCCACCCGGCCGAGATCGTGCCGTTCGGATTGAAGCTGTCGGTGCGCTCCTCATAGCCGGCAAAGGCATTCGCGGCCACGAAGGATTCGCGGTCGAGCGGCTTGATCAGGCGAATGTCGACGGTGGAGCCGATACCGCTTTCGACCAGGTCGGCCGTGGGCGACTTGGTGACGACCACGCTGTCGATCAGCGTCGCGGGCAGCACCTGAAGGCGGAACTGGCGGCCGGACTGGCCGGAATTGCGGATGTTCTCGTTGTAGGCCAGCGGCATGCCGTCAAACGTCACCGCCTGGAAGTTCGGGCCAAGGCCGCGCACGCTGATGAACTGGCCTTCGCCGGCCTCGCGAACGATCGTCACGCCGGGTACGCGCTGCAGCGCTTCGGCAACGTTGAAGGCGGGCAGCTTGCCGATGTCGGCAGCGACTACGGCATCGGAGATCGAGTCCGCATTGCGCTTCACTCCCAGGGAGCGCTCGACGCCGTCCGAGAATGCCGCGGTGACGACGATTTCACTGGCCGGGCTCGGTCCTGCGTTCGCGGCTGCCGGCGTTTGAGCGGCCGCCGCCGAAAGAGGGCGGACGATAAGGGCGCCGGAACCGTTGCGCACGACCGTCAGCGAAGTGCCCGCGATCAGGCGGCGAACCGCCGTTTCGGCATCGAGTTCGCCGGATACGGCCGGGGCCCGCAGGTTTGCGACCGCCTCGCGCGTGAACAGGATGTCCTGTCCACTGTCACGGGCAAGCTGCTCCAGCGCGCGGTCCATGGGCTGCGCCGCGATGGCCACGCGAACCTGGCGCGTCTGGGCATGAACGCCTGGCGCCATGCCAATAGTGCCAAGAGCCAGGGCAAGCGCCGCCGATCGGCAAAGCTGCCGTTTGAAAGAAGTCATGTCCGATATCCCCGTTCGGACGCTCGTGGCGAGCGCCGCTTATGGCATCGTCGTCCCGCGTTCGATTTTCCCCACTCCCCGGTGAAGAAAAATTTTTAGCGCCGATTTTTGGCGGCAATTATCTGTGGTCGGCGGAGATGCGAATCCTGCCGGGTTCCTCCGCGATCGCCACGGGAAGCAATATCGCCAGCGAACGGGCAAAGCCTTCGGGATCGCCCACCCGGTAGACGCCGCTGAGGCGCATCTCCGCCGCATTGGGATCCGACACCACCAGTTCCCGGCTCGTGTAGCGGTTCATCTCCGCCACGGCCTGCGCCACGGTTTCATCCCGGAAAGCCAGCCTGCCGCTCTGCCAGGCGAGCAGATCGTCGATTTCCGGCCGATCGAGCCTGTCGTTCCGGCCGGGTTCCATGGCGATCCGGTTCCCCGCCGCCAGAACCGTTCGCGCCCTTACGGATTGCACGCTGGCGCTGCCCTGGATCGCGGTAATCGCGACGGCATGCTCATCGCGGCGCAAGTCCAGCCGCCCCGATTGCATCACGGCGGAAGTGTCCCCCGCCTCGATCACGAAGGGACGGGCATCGCGGGCGATCTCGATATCGACACGGCCGGACGTGAGCGTCAACAGGCGGCGCGACGCATCGGCCGTGAAGCGAACCCGCGTGCTGGTGTCCAGCATGATGCGCGTCGAATCTTCCAGCCGGAACCGGCGCTGCTCGCCAAGGTCGGTTTGATAGACCCCGGCATGGGCGTGCCGCCAGCCGAGCCCGAGACCACAGGTCAGGATCAGTCCGGCGCCGCCTGCCAGGACCGCGCGCCGCGAAGTTTGCTCACGCTGTACGGGAGGAGCCGGGCGGGGATCGTCACGCAGGCCACCCACCGCGTCCCAGATGCCCGATGCTTTCTCGAATGCCCTGGCGCGTGACGGATCGGCCCCGAGCCACGCACGAAAATCGGCCTCGTCATGGACGGATCGATCGTCAGCGTGGAGCCGAGCCAGCCAGTCCGCCGCCTGCCGGTTGATACTCTCCGGCTTGCTGCGGAAGATCACGTCAACAATTCTCCATCCAGTCGGTCAGATGCGCCATGGCCCGCGAAATATGCTTTTCGACGGCGCTCTGGCTGATGCCGAGCTGCTCGGCGATTTCGCGGTATTTAAGGCCGTCCAGCCGATACATCAAGAAAATCTGCCGGGTCCGGGGGCTCAGTTTTTCCATTCCGCCGCGCAGGCGGTCAAGCTGTTCGCGGGCGATGAGAATTTCGTCCTGCAAAGGGTGGCTGTCCGCGACCATGTCCACATCGGGATCCCAGACGATCGTTTCCCCGGCCCGGCGTTCGCGGCGATAGGCATCGATCCCGCGTTTGCTGGCCACGCGGGCGAGAAGCGCATCCTCATTGCGCGCCAGCGTTTGAACGCTGGCCACGTTGACCCATGCGTCGTGAAGCAGATCCTCGGCATCGTCGCGCCGGGTCATGCGTGCCACCTGGTCCCGCAGCCGGGCCCAGCTGAACGCCGACTTCGGAGCAAATTTCGTTAGATCCGCGAACCCCATCGCTGGGGCACTTAAGAAGTAAAGAATGCGGTTTCATGACAGGCAAGCGCGTGACGGCCCATCACCGTCACGCGCGCGCCTTGGAGACCGTTTGAAAATGCCCCGTTGGCATTCTGGGGCCTCTGCCGCAAAATTCGCGTTTCGCGAATTTTGAAACGGCCTCCTGGAGCAGGCTTCGATCTGCTCTAGGTTATTGGTTTACCGCGTTTTCCGGGTCATCAGGTAATTCCAGCTGATGAGAAAGCGCTCTAGAACCGGAAGCGCGCGCCCAGTCCGAAATAACGGCCTTCGTCGCGCACATCTCGCGCGTAGTACCGGTCCTCGCTATACTGCCAGTAGTTCTGAAATGGCTGCACCAGAAGATTGGCCGCATCGAAATTCAATGTGACTTGTGGAATCGGATTGAAGTTGAACGAATATTCCAGTCGACTGATACTGCGGACACCCTCCCCGTTGTAGACACCGTTGGCGTCGAACAGATTGCTGATCAGATGTGGCGAACGGTGGTTGTAGGAAAGGCGAGTCGATATCTTGCCTTTTTCATAGAACAACGCAGCAACTGGATCTTCGGAAGGAAGGAAATGTCCGTTTCCAGATCGACGTCGGTGCGCCATTGCCAACCCTAGCCGTTCGCGCTCGATGGCCTAGGCCGTGCTGAGGCTGGCGCGGTAGCCGGTTACGACGATATCGCGCCGTATCACCGGCTTCAAGAGACTGGCTCTCGTCACAGCGGTATCCTGAGCATGTGCTGACGCGACGGTCAGCGCCAGCGGCGCAGCCGAAATCAAGAGCGCAAAGCGGCTCATCAAAATCCTCCCCGTTAAGCAGCAGCTTCTACCTCGCTGCTCGCCCTTATTTGTCAGAGTTGAAATCATGGTCAAGCGATTCTGTCCACCGCTGGCATATCCAGCGTTAGTTCCGCTTGAATCGAATATTCCTTGCTTTTGGCGTTTTGCCAGCGATAGACAAAAATACGTTGACTTGGACGATGCTGAAATTTAGTCGGACTACATAGGTCACAAAACAAGCGCGCCAACTCGAAGATCATCGGGTCGATAGGCACGCACGGACCATCGGAGGGGAAGACATGCGATCAAATCGATACAGGCTGGCGCTTCGGGTTTCCGTGGGCTTGTCCGCCTTGGCAATGACCGGCCAGGCGCTTGCTCAAACGGCATCGTCCGGATCGGAAACGACGGAAGATGCTGGCGATAACGGATCCGCCGACGTCACCGCGAACGATATCGTCGTGACCGGCTTCCGCCAGAGTCTTCAAAGCGCCCAGAATATCAAGCGGAACGCCTCGGAGATCGTTGATTCCATCGTGGCGGAAGACATTGGCAAGCTGCCGGACAACAACCTGGCGGAAGCACTGCAACGCATTCCGGGCGTGCAGATCACCCGGCACCATGGTGAGGGTAGCGGCATCTCGATCCGCGGCCTGTCGCAGGTCAACACGCTGATCAACGGACGTGAGGCGTTCAGCGACAACGGCCGAAGCCTTTCGCTCGAAGCGATCCCGGCCGAGGTTCTCGCCGGCATCGACGTCTACAAGAATCCCTCGGCAACACTGATCGAAGGCGGGCTTGGCGGTGTGGTCGATCTGAAGACCCGCCGACCTTTCGACTTCAAGGGCTTCCAGGCAAGCCTCAGCCTTCGCAACAACTACTACGACTTCGTCGACAAGTCGCGCCCGCAGATATCCGGGCTTGTTTCCACTCGCTTCGACACGGGTCTGGGTGAGATCGGCGTGCTGTTCGGGGCCGCCGTCATCAAGTCTGCCGGACGGCGCGACCAGCAGGGCATGGAGCCTTTCAACAACCGCTACAACATCGCCGATTTCAACGGGAACGGTGTATTTGCCGGTCGCGGCGCCTCCAACGCCGCCGCGCAACTGGTGGATCCGGGCGATGCGGTGCTAGCCCCCAACGGTGGCGGCGCAACGATTGAGATAACCGACCGCACCCGAACCGCCTTCAACGGTGCAGTGCAATGGAAGCCAAGCAGCCGACTGTCGCTGTACGTGGAAAGCTTCTACAACAAATACGACTACAATCAGGACGGCTACCTGGCCTACGCCAACCGCGGCCCGCTGCTTGCAGCCGAGGATGCGAACTTCACGTTCCATGAAGGCACCAACGTCGTCAAATCGGGATCCTATCGCAACGTCGAATTCACCGCGAACGCAAGCCAGGCGCCTACGCGCTCCCATGTCTGGCAGATCGCCGGCGGCGGCGAATGGAACGCTACCGACGACCTGAAACTCAGCACCGACCTGGCCTACACCAATTCCAAGCGCACGAGCGACTTCAACGCCACGCGCGTAGGCAACAACGGCAGTACGACAGGAACCAGGCTCGACTTCGACACGTCAGGCCCGCAAGCGCTGCTGAACCTCAGCGGGTTCGACTTCAACGATATTTCGAAGTACCGCTTCCTGGAGTCTTTCGCCCAGCGTGAAGTGGCGAAGAGCGACGGCCTCGCCGGTCGGCTTGACGCGGAATATACGTTCTTCGATTCAATCCTCAAATCGGTTTCGATCGGCGGTCGCCTGACGACGCGCGACGTCAGCCGCATGCAGGGCACCCAGAACCATTTCCCGCCGGCCGCTCCGGGGCAACCTGCGAACACCTTCCCCGGCACGTTATTGCCCGAAGCCTTCATGCCGATCACGCTCGCTCGCGATTTCTATCGCAACGGCAGCGTCCCCAATCCCATGAACGTCGTCCTGTCCATCCCGATGGCTCTACAGCGCGATCAGGCGCGGCTGTGCCAGGTATTCGGCGACACCGTGTGCGCTCCTCAATTCAATCCGAACAATACCTATTCCCAACGCGAACGCACCTATGCCGCTTATGGGCAGGCAAGCTTCGATCTCGATCCGGTGGGCATCCCGGTGGACGGGACGATCGGCGGGCGATACGTCCGCACCGAACTGGCCACCAACGGCGTCGTCACGGCGCCAACCGGGGCAACCTCCCCGATCGACCAAAGCTCCAGCTACAACGATTTCCTGCCCAGCGCGAACCTGCGCGTAAAGGTGACGCCCGATCTGTTCGTGCGCCTTGCCGCGGCAAAGCAGCTTACCAGGCCCGGTTTCGGCAGCCTCAGCCCGACGCTCAACGTCACCTCGCTGGCGGCGAGCGGCATCCTGAACATCAATGCCGGCAATCCCGACCTGAAGCCGCTCAAGTCCACCTCTTACGACATCAGCCTCGAATATTACTTCAGCGCGAACGGCTACGCTTATTTTTCGGGCTTCAAGAAGGACGTCACCGGCTTCATCCAGAACTTCATCTCGCGCGAGACGGTGAACCTGCCCGCCTATCCAAATGTCACGCAGGCAGACATCAACCGGCCCCGCAACGGCGAAAACGGCACGATCAAGGGCTTCGAAGTGGGAGGACAGACATTCTTCGATTTCCTGCCCGCCCCCCTCGATGGCTTCGGCGTACAGGCGAACTACACTTACGTGGAATCGAAGGCTCCTGGGCCACTGGCGGGGCAGAGCGTGCCGCTCGAAGGATTGTCGAAGCATAGCTACAATCTGGTCGGCTTCTACGAGAAGGGTGGTTTCCGCGCCCGCATCGCGTACACATGGCGCGATGACTACGTCGAAACGACCAGCGGCCCCGGCTCGGGCGCCCTTCCCATCTACGTGAAGCCGTTCGACCAGCTCGACGCTTCCATCGGATATGTGGTCAACGATCATTTCGACATTTCGTTGGACGCCTCCAATCTGCTGAACTCCTCGACGAACACCTACTTCGGCGAGACGATCCGCCCCCGGTTCAATAGCGTGGTGGACCGACGGATCGGCCTGGTTGTTCGCCTGAAGACCTGACGACCGGGAGCGAGGAGATGGCGCGGGCACCTGCCCCATCTCCTCGCCCGCACTTTTACGAATTCCGCCCCTGCGGAAAGACTGCTGAAGAGGATGAGAATGTTGCGTTTCGGACGGCTTTTGACCACGGCCTGCATTCTTGCCCCCTTCCCCGCGCTCGCGGCGGACGAGCCGCAGGTCCATGCGGTCCAGGTCGATCCGGCCCGCCCCGACTGGGAGAACCCGGCGGTGTTCGCGATCGGCAAGTTGCCTGCCAGGGCAACCGCATTTCCCTTCGAAAGTCGCGAACTCGCCCAGGCCGGCAGGCGTGACCGGTCAGCCCGGTTCGTATCGCTCAACGGCCAATGGAAGTTCTCGTTCTCACCGAACGCGGACAAGCTTCCGACAGGGTTCGAGCAGCCCGGCTACGATGTTTCCGGCTGGGCATCGATCAAGGTTCCGGCGGACTGGCAGGCAGAGGGATACGATCAGGCGCGCTACAACAACTGGCGATATCCCTTCGTGGCCAATCGGCCGCTCATACCGCACGAAACCAATCCGGTGGGATCCTACCGGCGCGATTTCGAAGTACCCGCGGGGTGGGCCGGACAGGACGTGATCCTGCACATCGGAGCCGCCGGATCGGCCTATTACGTGTGGGTGAACGGTCGCAAGGTCGGCTATTCGGAAGACAGCAAGCTGCCGTCCGAATTCGATCTGACCGATCATGTCCGGCCCGGCACCAACACCGTGGCGATCCAGATCTTCCGCTGGTCCGACGGTTCTTACCTGGAGGACCAGGATTTCTGGCGGGTTTCGGGCATCGAACGCGATGTCTACGTGATGGCCGCGCCCAGAATGAGGATCCAGGATCACTTCATCCGCGCCGGCCTGGACGCCAGCCAAAAGGACGGCGAACTCAAGCTGGACGTCGTGGCGACACCGGGCTCACGCGGGCGGGTGAACCTGACGCTGATGGACGGAGAAAGGATCGTCCTTCGCCGCAGCATGCCGCTGCCGGCATCGGCGGCGGAACGCCGGGTCGTGCTGACGGGAACCGTCCCCTCGGTTCGGGCCTGGACTGCCGAGACTCCGAACCTCTATCCCGCGCTGATCGAGCTGGAGGACGGCTCCGGCAAACTGCTGCAATCCACGCCCACCCAGGTCGGCTTCCGCACCGTTGCGATCGAGAATGGCCTGGTCACGGTCAACGGAAAGCCGGTGACGATCCGCGGCGTCAATCGCCATGAGCACGATCCTGAGACATTCCATGTGATCTCGCGCGCGTCGATGGAACGCGACGTGCAGTTGATGAAGCAGAACAACATCAACGCGATCCGCACGGCCCACTATCCTAACGATCCCTACCTCTACGAGCTTGCCGATCGCTACGGCCTCTATGTGATGGACGAGGCGAACATCGAGAGCCATGCCTACATGGAGTATGGCAATCGCGTGCCGGAACAGCGCGCCAAATATCAATTGGGCTTCGACCCTGCCTGGCGCGATGCGCACCTGTCGCGCGTGATGAACATGGTGGAGCGCGACAAGAACCACCCGTCCATCATCTTCTGGTCGCTGGGCAACGAAGCGGGCATCGGCCCGACCTTCGAGGAGGCAGCCAAGGCCGTGAAATCCCGCGATCCGGGCCGATTGCTGAGCTATCTCGGCTGGGGGCCGCTGCGGCCCGGCGATCATCGGCCCAACTGGTACGCGGACATCTATGCGCCGATGTACGATCCTGCGGCCAAGATGGACGATTACGCCACGAACTGGTCCTATCGCCAGCCGATGATCCAGTGCGAATATGCCCATATGATGGGCAACTCGGGCGGAAACCTGAAGGAATACTGGGATACGATCCACGCGCATCCCCACAAGTTGCAGGGCGGTTTCATCTGGGACTGGGTGGACCAGTCGATGTACGGCTACACCAAGGACGGACGACGGTACTGGGCCGACGGCAGCGAATACGGCCCGAATCCGACGGGCGACATCGAGTTCGGGGATGGCATCATCCAGTCCGACCGAACGCCCCACCCGGCCCTTTACGACCTTCGCAAAGTTTCCGAGCCCATTCAATTCGCCGATTTCAATGCTGCCGACGGCACTCTCAAGGTTCATAACCGCCAGGACTTCCTCGACCTGTCGGGCTACACCTTCGAATGGCAGATGCTGGAGAACGGTCGACCTGTCGCGGAGGGGCAGATCGCGGCACCTTCCATTGCTGCCAGGGACGTCGGATCGCTCACGATCCCGCCGGCGAACGTACAGCGCAAGGCCGGTGCCGAATACATTCTCACCGTCCGCGCCCGAGCCGGAGAGGGAACCATTCCTCTCGTCGCAGCGGGCACGGTGATGGCCTGGGAACAGTTCCCGCTCCAGTCGATTGCCGGATCGGCTCCAGATCGCTCAGGCACGGTTGTTGCAGTGACCGAGATCGGAGACACGGTACGATTGTCCGCGGAAGGGTCCACGCTTGCGATCGATCGCAAGACCGGGTTAATCCTGTCGTACAGCAGGGATGGCAGGGTTCTGCTGCAGGGCGGCGCCCCGAACTTCTGGCGCGCGGAAAACGACAGCAGCCGTGGGACGGGTCTCGCAAAAGAGTTGTCTGTCTGGAAGGAATTGAGCGAGCACCGCCGTGTCACTTCCGTCCAATTGAAGAGAGAGGCGAACGGCAGCCGCTCCGCGATCGTCGAGTACGCGCTCGGCCAAGGGGCGACGCTCGGCGCTGCAAGGTTCAGATCGACCTATCGGATGGAAGGAGACGGATCGGTCTCGATCTCGGCCGCCTTCACACCGGTCAAGAAGGATATGCCCCCGCCTTACCGTGTCGGCTTGACGTTCGATTTGCCCACCGACCTGGACACCGCGGAATGGTACGGCCGCGGCCCGCACGAGACTTATGTCGACCGGAAGGTAGGCGCCCCGATCGGCATCTGGCGCGGGGCTCTTGCCGATCAGCCGCACGATTACAGTCGCCCGCAGGAAACCGGCAACAAGGTCGATGTCCGGTGGATGGAGCTTTCCGGCACAGGGCATGGCCTCCACGTGGAGGGCACCGGCCCGCTCATGATGAACGCCCTTCCTTTCGCATACTCCAAACTCTACCGCCGCCCACCAGGCACCTGGAAATGGACCGACATAACCCCGGGACCAATGGGAACGCTTCTGGTCGATGCCGCGCAATGGGGCATCGGGGGAGACGACCAGTGGAGCGACCTCGGCCGTCCCTTGCCGCAATACCGCGCGAAGCTTGAACCCATCAGCTTCGAGCTCCGCCTCTCCGCCACGAATGCTTCGTCGATAAAGCCGCCCGGCAAGGATAGCGCCGCCGACTGGGGCATTTTCGAGAACTAACTCCTAAACGATCAACCTGGAGAATGCTTCAGGGCACAGCTTGAACCGACACCGCGCTCAGCCTCCCTGAGCGCCAACCTTCAGGCTCCCGCCCCTCGGCGTGGGAGCCTTTTTTAGGATGCCCTCACCCGATCTTTGGCACCCGATCGGTGGATTCGGCGGGAACGACCTCCATTGCGAAATCGGGCAGAACGGGAGGATCCTTGCCCTCGATCCGTGCGATCAGGCGCATCGCCGCGCCTTGCGCCATGAGATCGAAAGGACGATAGACCGATGCCAGCGCCGGCGTGAGCATCTGCGTGATCATGCTGCCGTCGAAGCCGATTACCGAGAGATCGGCCGGCACGGCCACACCCCGGCTTGCTGCGACCTTCAGCACACCCGCCGCCATGATATCGTTTGCGGCGAAGATGCCCGTAGGTCTTTCGCCAAGCGAAAGAAGGCGGGTTGCGGCGGCCACGCCCGACGTAAATCCATAGTCCCCATCGGCCTCTGCCACCGAGACGCCCGCCGACGCGGCTTCATCGACGAAACCGGCTCGTCGCTCCCGCGCTGAAGTCACGTCCGCCGGACCATTGACGATGCCAAGCCGGCGATGCCCCAGATCGATGAGATAACGGGCGACCCGTGCGCCCGCTTCGCGTTCCTTGCTGATGATGACATCGCAAAATCCGTCGATCGGGACGGAAGACAGCGCGACAGCAAGGATACCGGCTTCCGCCAGGGCGTCCGCCAGCCCCGGTATCCCGGAGATGGGAGGGAGAACGATCAGTCCATCCACTTTCGACCGTTCCACGAACGCAAGCAGTTCGTCGATCGCGGCCTGGGATTCCAGCGAATTCGGGTGCGTGATCAATTCATATCCGCTGCTCACCGTCGCCGATATGACCGCCCTCTGTATGGCGTCCAGCACCAGCGCATTATGGTCGTTGTGGATCAATCCGATCAGGAACGACCGCCTCAGGGCCAAGCCGCGCGCGCGGGAACTCGGCGTGAACTTCAGCTGGGCAATGACCTGTTCTATGCGCTCCCTGGTCGCCGCGTTCACCAGGGATGAGCCATTGAGAACGCGAGAGACGGTTCGGATGGAAACGCCCGCCACCGCGGCCACGTCTTCAATCGTTGTCTCGCCTTGGCGCCGCGTATCGTTGTGATGACTCATCGCCACCTCATGCCCTGCGGCAATGCCACTATCAAGCCGCCCTTTTTGCGCGGCAGCACCGAGACCGGTTCGCCGAAATCATATTATATCCCGCCCGAGCCGGTACGCGAAATGCCGCCGGGTCCAAAGCAGGTGAAGAAGGACAAGTCCGTCCCGCGCCTCGCTCAGCTTGAGATAGAGACGCCGAAAATCGTCATGCCCGGCACCAACCTCATGACTGCTGCGCCGCTCGCCCTGCCCAATCCTCGGCCACCGATCAAGAAACCACCGCGCCGGTCAGCAAGGCCGCGCCACCGCCCCCGCAAGTGTTGAGACCATCGAACTGGTCGTGCCGGTCGAATTCTTCATGCGGTGACGAAAGGAATAGGCGCAGTATCGCCGGAACTGCACCTTCCTTCAGAGTTTCCGCAATCGTCCACCAGAGCAATTCCCAAGCCGGTAATTCAACGACCAAGCCCTTGAATTACACAGTCATTGCAGTCGTCTGGCCTTTTCCACGCGAAAATTCAACTTGAGGGCGCACCGTCACCGTTGCCGTCAGGTCCTGCTCATCGAGGACATTCGCGGCTTGCAGCACGATCGATGTCGCTTGAACGGTTTCAAGGCATTGCTTTATGCGCCTTGTTTCGTCCTCATGGTGGACGATCATTTTTTCCACCCCTTCCAAAACCTTGGCAGCATCTGGATTTCTTATGTCGAAGACATAGTCCTGCTGCTGAAACAGCGCCGCAAGGTCGGTATATTTGCTGGCCCACCCGAGTATGACTGCGGGAACACCGCTTCTGTAGGCAAACACAATCGAGTGATAGCGCGAAGCAACGATATACTTGAAGCGGGCGATGATATCTATCAGTTCCGGGCTTGAGAACTCTCCGGAAATCACCTGGATCCCATTGCCGTTTTCAACCTTCCCCAAGACCTGGTTCACAAGACCCAAGTCGGCGGTAGATGTGCAGATAATGTAAACGCTCTCGCCTCCATCGACCAACTTCTGGAGCATTTTCACATAGAGATCGAGAACCGCCGCATCATCCCCGGTCCTGAAGACATTCTTGTTCAGAATGAAGCCAACAGAATTCTTCGTCGGATAATTTGAAATGCGAGGCTTGTAATCGACCAAAATCTGTCCGGCGCTAGGAAAATCCTTCTCCCTGATAACCATGTCCGCCGATAGTTCGACATTATGCAGCCCAAGAGACCTAAGGCATTCATAGCCTTCGCACTCGCGCGCATATATCTTCAGCGGATAGGCCAATTCCTTCCTGACCTCATCGACGAACTTCGCGTCGTCCTTCTCCCCCCAATCGAACGGACCGAAGCTTTGGGGCATGAGGATAATTTTCTTCTTGAATTTCCGAGCAATCTTGATCGTGTCCAATAAGATTCTGCCGCTCTGCTTGGGCCACCCGGAACCCAGCGTGTATCCGCTTGCGTCGAAAATGGCATCCGCTCTTTGCAGAGCTTTTCTCATTTCACCAATCGTGTCGTGCCACCGATCGCTTTTTCTCAGCCGACCGACGATGCCCGTCAATAGGGGCGCCAGGAACGGCACCCTATACAGGCCGTACTTCAAGACAGATCTTGTGAAGTCGTCATACGGCAACAGGCGGAACGAATATTGTTCCGGATCATCGTACTTGTTTGCAAATCCGATGACCTCGCACTCTCCGTAGATTGACTTCAGGGAGTTGCTCAGGGAAAGAAACATGGCCTGCGCACCTTTGTTTCTCATCTGAATGCCGGTGATGATAAACGTCTTCATGTTTCCGAACCCTCCCCTTGATAGTTGATCCGCCCCAGGGCCTCATTACCGATCATTTGCTTCTCAGTCCGCCGCCAATTCGTACCAGTGGCTGAGCGATTGACCACTCATCTTCTCCAGTGCCTCAATCGAAGGACTGTAATAATCGTTGAGACGTTTCCGCAGATCTTCAGTCAGGGCCGGGTACCGGGTTTCGCGCGCGACCAGACTCCGCACGGCCTGAAACGCCGGGGTGCCGCGCAAGTGGCGAGTAATGGGGCTCATCCAGGCAAGATTCTTGCTCAATCCCGGAGGCACGACCGGCACCGTCCTGTCTTTCACCTTATCCTGCGCGTCAGGAGCCAAAGGCCGCGGCGGTAGGCCAAGATGAGCCCGGACCCGCGAAATCTGCCTTTCCGGGGTGTCCCGAACATCCTCGAAAAACAGGATGAGCAGCGACTCACGCCCGAACATATCGATATAGGATTGCAGATGGGATGCGAAATTGCCGGCGACGAGGAACCGCATGTTCTCACCCAGTGCGGGATCGATGTAATTACCGATATCACACCCGACTTCGCCGCGCCTGAAAAGCATGCAGTAGTTAGAATAGGCCCGTTCTACCGGGCTACGTAGCTGCACAATCAGCTTCGCATGGGGCAGATGGCGGTGCAGGCGCTCCGCCGCTTCTGGGGTATACAGGTAGGAATTCGATTTCTCGCCTACGACTTTCCCGGCGCCGCTTTCGTTGAACTGTGAGAGATACCAATCTTCGCCACGGCTGTACTCCCTGGAGAAATAGTGCAGCTCGGGATCGGGCATGTAAACCGCCGGATCCGACTGTAACTGTTTCTGCAGCCAGGTGGTAGCCGATTTGGCCGCCCCGATAATGATGAAATCGATATCATTAAATTGCATTGGATACTTGCGCCTCCGGTTGATGCGCTGGCCAGGAAAGGGAAAACTCGATGATCTGACGCAATGCGATCCGGATTGCTGCAGGCGCTCATAGCGCCCTGGAAACGGCCAGCTTTTCCCGTGGGATTGGCGGACGTTTCCATCAAAAGATCGC
This sequence comes from Novosphingobium sp. ZW T3_23, assembly GCF_044987305.1. Taxonomy (NCBI): domain Bacteria; kingdom Pseudomonadati; phylum Pseudomonadota; class Alphaproteobacteria; order Sphingomonadales; family Sphingomonadaceae; genus Novosphingobium; species Novosphingobium sp. ZW T3_23. Next base: position 31,026 of record NZ_JBJDRF010000020.1, on the reverse strand, counting down.
ATGACTGCGCTGCGCATCGGCTCCCAAATCACGTTTTCAAAAATATACGTGAACGGCCCCCGGCCAGGAACTGATCTTTCGGCTTAGGCCCGATGCACTCCCCGATGTTGGTACATCGGCAAAATCAGCCTATGCAGGATTATATATACCGGCGACTTGAAAGGCGGAGAAACCCAGCATTTCCGCGCATTATGGCATTGCCGCGAAGTTGGTTGCCTTAAGATTGGCGCCGGCTGACGCCCCCGATATCCTGCTCGCGACACTCTCGCGCGCGCGCAATGGACCAGCCCGCCATCGCGCGACATTGACGGCGAGATATCGCCCCGTGGATTTAGGCAGCTATACGCCGTTCCGCAGCGGGCCGGTCACCCCTTACCCTGTGACACGACGGTCAGAACCCAGTCCACGGCCTTACGCACGTCTTCATGTCCCGTCGTGATCCCCACGCGCTCCTCGTTCGCGAGGGTGCGGGTGATCGCGACAAGGATCGTCGTCAACGCCAGCGGAGAGACCACATCGGGCAGGACCGGCGCCGTTTCCGCCACCCGCCTTACCGCCGCCTCCTGCAAGGCGCGCGCGCGGCCCGTGGCCTCTGCCAGCACCGGCTGAAGGCTCTTGCGGTGGTTGGACAGCGCGATGAACTCCACCCCCAGCGCCGAATGCGCCCAGTTCGACTGGAACTCCCACAAGGCCCGCAGGGGATCACCCGCCGCCAGGATGGCGTCGAGGTCCGCCGTCGATCGTTCGGTCATGCGGGCGTGCAGGGCGATGAACAGATCGTCGGTGGCGGGGTAATAGTAATGTATCGTGGCAGCGTTAAGCCCGATTTCCTGCGCGATCCGACGCGTGCTGACGGCGGCGTATCCCTCTGAAACCATGAGGCGTTCCGCCGCATCCAGGATGAGAGCGCGGGTGGTCTCGGGATCGCGGCGAATGCGCCTGGTATGCTCCGGTTCCACGAATTCAGCCTCCTTCGCCGCCATTACGGCTCCCATGCGACAGAGGGCGATTGACGGCAAGTCATCTCGTTACTAAACACTAGTTCAGTAACGAGAGACACTGAGGATGCGCGGCATGGGCCTGCAGTTCGAACCGATCACGTCCACCATTGGCGCCTATGTCCACGGAGCTGCCGCCGACATGGTGGAAGAGGGCAATCCGGAGGCGATCCTTGCGGCGCTGAACCGCCACAACCTGCTTGTCTTTCCGCAGGTCCACATGGCGGACGAAATCTTCCTCCAACTCACCGCGGCGATGGGCGAGAAGCACGATAATTCCGTAACCGACGACGGCACCTCGGCTAGCCGGAAAGGCATCTTCCGCATCGCGCTCGACAAGGACGACCGCACCCAGCGCGAATTCATCCTTGGCAACGACTACTGGCACATGGACGGCATGTCCTACCCCGTGCCGGTCAAGGCCACACTGCTCAAGTGCGAAAGCGCCCCCGTCGAGGGTGGAGATACCGGCTTCGCCAACCTCTACGCCGCCTACGATGCGCTCCCCGCCGAAAGGAAGCAGCGGCTCGCCGGGCTCCGCGTCGGACACTGCCTTTCTGCCTCGCTGCGCCGGCTCTACGACAGCCCGACGCAGGAGGATTTCGATCGCTGGGATGCCATCTTTCCGCGCCTTGAGCATCCGCTGGTCTGGACGCAGGACAGCGGCCGCTCGGCAATGTTGATCGGCTCGACCGCCAACGACATCGCCGGGATGGACGAGATCGCAGGCCGCGAACTGCTGGACGAACTTCTCGACTGGGCGACGCAGGAGCGCTTCACCTATCGCCACAAGTGGTCTCCGGGCGATCTGGTGATCTTCAACAACCCCGGCCTCCTGCACCGCTCCTTTCCCTATACCGACACGGCGCGCAGGGTGATGCACCGCACGACGCTCAAGGGCACGGAAGCGACGGGAGCAAGCGCACCCGCACAAGTGGCGACCCAATCCACCGGATACTGACGCACCCGACAACAGGAGAGGACAAGGAACCGCCCATGGTACTCGAACGCGCGGAAGTCATCGTCAAGGATGGCATGATGGAAGAGTTCCTCGATGTGCTGGCCCGACAGGCCATGCCGCTGACGCAGACCTTCACCGGCATCGTCTCGTTCACCGCGCTGCGCGGTGTGGAGGAGGAGAATTCGGTTATGTTCCTTGCCGAATGGGACTCGATCGAGGCGCACCTCGCCTCGCGCCCGGAACCCGCCCATGCCCGCTTCCGCGAGGTCGTCGGCCCTTATGTGCAGGGCGCGAAGCAGACCGTGCACTTTTCGCCGCTGGGAACGGTGCGCCCCGCCTGAAACGCCTCGATGATCCGGGAGTGAGGACGATGCGGATAACGAAGCTGGATGCGCCGCGCTGCAAGGGCGGCGAGAACCCGATGTGGGATGAGGCGACCGGCCTGCTCCATTACATCGACAATGTGGGCCGGAAGGTTCACATGTTCGATCCGCAAAGCGGGCAGGCGCGCACGCTCGACATGCCTTCGGTCATCACCACACTGGTGCTTCGTGCCGGCGGAGGCGCGGTGGTGACGCTGCGCACGGGCATCCACTTCCTCGACCTCGACAGCGGCGAACTGACGGTGATCGCACCCCTGCCGGACGACTCACGCAACGTCTACAACGACGGCAAGGTGGACAGCCGGGGCCGGTTCCTGATCGGCTCCAGCACACGAATGGATGATCCCCGCCCCGACGGCGGCCTGTTCCGGCTCGACCCGGACCTCTCGCTCTCGCGGCTCGACGATGACATTCATTTCTCCAACGGCCCATGCTGGTCGCCGGACGAGCGGGTGTTCTTCTTCTCCGATAGCTGGCGCCGCACGATCTACGCCTATGACTACGAGATCGCGACCGGAGATGTCTCCAACCGGCGCCCCTTCGTCAATACCGAGGCGCTCGGCGGGCTGCCCGACGGCGCCACGGTCGACTGCGAGGGGCGGCTTTGGGTAGCCCTCTACGAAGGTTCCGCGATCGCCGCGTTCCGGCCCGACGGAACGCTCGAGCGCCGGATCCACATGCCCGTACGACACCCGTCCAGCCTTGCCTTCGGCGGCCCCGACTTCGACCGGCTGTTCGTCACCACCATCAACCACGGCGGCCATGAGGATGATCCCGAGGATCCCGCCGGATGCCTCTTCGTCATCGACGGCCTCGGCGTGCGCGGCCGCGCAGAACATCGCTTCGGCGGCTGATACCAGGGAGATTGCAATGATGACCATCGAGCAACGCCTCGCCGCGCTGGAAGCCCAGATGCAGGACGCCCGCGACCGCCAAGCCATCCTCGACTGCATCAAGCGCAATTCGCGCGGCAACGACCGGTTCGATATCGACCTCGTCACCAGCAGCTATCACGCGGACGGCCTCCATGAGCTGGGCGAGAGGCACATTTCCGGCCGCGAATACGGCGAGCATGCCAATCGTGCCCACAACGCGCTATTCGATGCCAACCTGCACAACGTGACGATGCACATGTGCGAGATCGACGGCGACGTGGCCCATGCCGAAAGCTACAGCCTTGGCGTATTCCTGGATAAGGGCGCGGAAAAGGCCCGGCTGCTTGCGGGACGTTACATAGACAGGCTGGAAAGGCGCGACGGCGAATGGCGGATCGCCTTGCGCCGCGCGACGGTGGAGATCGCGATGGAGGGCAGCGCGGTGCTGCCTAGCGGATCGACGCTGGTAGGCGCGGGCTACCTGCGGGGCAGCCGCGACCGGGAAGACCCCTCCTACGAACGCCCGCTCACGCCCGATCACGGCGGACGCTGGTAATCCATTTCACAAGGAAGTTGCACATGTCGCTGGAAGGGAAAGTCGCCGTGGTCACCGGCGCCGCACGGGGGCTCGGCCGCGCGATCGCGCTCCGTCTCGCGCAGGATGGTGCCGCCGTATCGGCCTGGGATCTCGACGCGGAGGGTGCCGCAGGAACCGCAAGGATGATCCGCGACCGGGGCCAACGGGCCATCGCCTGCAGCGGCAACTGCGCCGACGCCGCCCGGATCGACGAGGCACTGGCCCGCACGCACGAGCATCTGGGTAAAGTTTCGATCCTCGTCAACAACGCCGCCCTGTCGCCGTTCTGCCGGTTCGAGGAACTGACCGGGGAAGCGTGGGACGCGCTCATGACCGTCAACCTCAAGGGCCCGTTCCTGTGCTGCAAGGCCACGATCCCGGACATGCTGGAGGCAGGCTGGGGCCGCATCGTCAATATCTCGTCCTCATCGGCTCAGACCGGCTCGGCGGCGCAGACCCATTATGCCGCATCCAAGGCCGGCGTGATCGGGTTCACCAAGTCCCTCGCGCAGGAATACGCGACCCGCGGCATCACCGTGAACACCGTGCCGCCCGGCTTCGTCGATACCGAAGGGCTTCAGGAATCCCCCGTCGACGTGGCAGGCTATGCCCCCTTCACGCCGATGAAGCGCCCCGGCCGTCCGGAAAACATAGCCGCTGCCGTGGCGTTCCTTGCCTCTCACGATGCGGACTACATCACCGGTCATACGCTCAGCGTGAACGGCGGCCGCTACTGCAACTGACCGGGGCGAGGAGCCCCTTCACCCAAGCCCGAGCGCTTGAAAAATCGCAGACGCTGCGGCAACAGCGCCTCATGAGCTTGGACATCCCGGTACGAGAGACAATGGTCGCCGTCGCCACCGTCCTGCGCAGCGCCCGCGACCCCTGGTGGATCGTCACGAGCGGGGCGGCAGCACTCCACGGCGCGGCTCCCATCTCGGTTTCCGACATCGACGTCATGTTGAGCGTCCGCGATGCGAAAGACCTGTTTTCAAGAATAGGCATCACCCAGGCACCCCCGTCCGTTCACCCTCGCTTCCGATCCGAAGTGTTCGGACAATGGAAGGAGAACCCGCTGGTCGTGGAGTTCATGGCGGACTTTACCCTGCGTGATCTTGACGGCGTGTGGCGACCGATGCGCCCCACCACGCGCCAGAGCTTCACCATCGCGGATACGACCGTATATGCGCCGGAACTGGCGGAGTTGCGCGGAATGTTCCAACGGTTCGGCAGGCCGAAAGATCAGACGCGCATAGCCCTCATCGACAGGATCACCTGAGGCGCAAGGCGCCGCCCTCTCCTAGCTCGAACGCGGCACGGCCTGTGCGATGGACAGAACTTCCATGCGATCGTCCGCACGAAGATAGCGCATCGCTGTGTCTTTCAGGTCCGCCGCCGTAATCGCGCGCAGAAGATCCGGCGCGCGTTCGAAGCGCAGGATGTGGTCCGATCGCGTTTGCGATCGCGACACGAGGCCCATCCAGCCTCCGTTGTTCTTAAGCGCATTGGCGAACCGTTGAAGCATGGGTTCGCGGGCGCGGCGAAGGGTGTCCTCGTCGACCAGATCCGTCCGCAATCCGGCAACGACCTGCTCGATCGCATGGCGGGTTTCCGGAATGTCGGCGGCATCGATCGACGCATTGACCTGGAAGTACCCATAGCCCTTCCAAACATGCGACATAAAGCTGGCCGACCCCGGCGAGTAGGCCTTGCCGAGCTTTTCGCGCAATTGCTCGGTCAGCCGGATGTCCATGACCTCATGCAGCAGTTCCAGCCTCGCCGCTTCAAGCGGATCGGCGTCGTCGCGGGTGGGCCATAGCATCCTCAGGATCGCCTGGTTCGCCGGCCCCTCGTGCCGGACGACGTGGCTGGCGGCGCCCTTCGGAAAGATGCGGAGCGGCTGCCCTTCATGCGTGTCGAAAGCCTGTTCGCGCAGCGGCAAGGCGCCGAAGGTACGGGCCAGCAACGCAAGGACGGTCTCTTCGTCGAAGTCACCGACCACGCCGATCTCGATTGCTCCATGCGCTAGGCGATCGCCGATATCGGCTTTCAGTCGGGCGAAGGAGAGGCTGCGGTAATCGTCGGCGGACCCCAGCGAGAAACGCGGATCGCCGCCGCTCGTCAGGCTGCCCAGCCGCGCCTGAAGCGCCGATTTCGGCGTCGCATCGATCTGCGCGAAGCGATTGTCGATCGACTGGCGATAGCGCACTTCGCCCTCGGGACGGTATCCCGGATCGGTCAGGAGCGCGGCCAGCAGCTGCAATTGCAGTTCCAGATCGCGCGGCGTGGTGACACCGCCCGCATCGAAGGAATCCTCGCCGGCGCCCAGCCCCATGCCGACGCTGCGTCCGGCCAGGATGGACTTCAGCTCATCCGCGCTGTGCCGGCCGAGACCGCCCCCGGCAAGGCTCGACGCCAGTTGGGTCGCGCGAGGATTGTCGAGCGTATTCAACCGGCTGCCGCCGTCCACCGCCAGGCTGACCCGGATGCGCCCCTTTTCGAGTTCGGTGCGCCGCAGGTTGGCCATGACGCCGTTGGCGAAGCGGACCTGCCGGATACCCCGGTGCGACCGCGTATCGGCCATGACCTGCCCCGGCGTGCCAAAAGCCGTATAGGCGAAGGGCTGCGGCTTGGCCTGGGCCCCCTTGCCGATGCTCGATTGCTGCACAGAGGCCCAGGCGGACCGCAAGGCCTCCTCGCCCCCCTCGGGAGCCTTGCGTCCGGCAAAGCGAATGATCGGTTTGTCCAGGGGAACGGCTTCCCGAAGCATCGCCTCCAGCACGTCATCCGGCGTGATCCGGGGCGCCAGCTCCTCCACGCGCTCCAGCGCCGATTGCGGCGTGGACGGAACCACGCGGTCGTCCACCAGACCCAGGGCCAGTTGCGCCAGGCCCTTGTTGCTGCGGGTGTCGGACGAAGCGGCGGCGTTGCGCGCTCCGGTAAGCAGCCGCGCGACCTGCTCCGCCACCTCATCGGCGGTGAAGCCGTGCTCCAGCGCGCGCCGATATTCGAGACCGGCCGCGATCATGCCCGCGCGCCACTGCCCGTCGACGGTGCTTATGCCCAGCGCGGTCGAGCGGGCCGTCTCGAAAAGATCGCCGGTGCCGAAACTTGCGCTGCGGAAAGGCGGCTTCGTCCCGTGGGCGAGCCGGCTCAGCCTGCGGTTCACGATGGCATATCCGATCGCGCGGAGAATGGCCTGCTCGCGGTTTTCGAGCGTATCGGTTTCGTCGATATAGTCGCCGCTGCGCTGGATCGTCACATGTTCCGACAGGGCAGGGGCGGTGTAGATGCGGACCCGGTCTGCGTCGGCCGTGTCGATCGGGCCAGCGTCAGGCTGCGCCTCGGCCGGGTGCGACTGCCAATCGCCGAAGCGGCGCCGGATGTCCGCCTCCACCGAATCGACATCGATATCCCCCACGATCACCAGCGTGGTCTGGGCGGGCACATACTCGCGCTCGTAGAATGTGCGCAGCGACTGGGCGGTGGCGGCCTCCAGCGTCTCGGTCGTGCCGATCGGCAGCCGCCGGGTGTAGAGAGAGCCGGGGTAGAAGAAGTCCATCCCGTCGGTGGTATTCCGCAGCGCCGGTGAATCGCGGTCGCGCATTTCCGCGAGCACCACCCCGCGTTCGCGCGCCACGGCATCGGGCGCGATCGTCAGGTTGCTGGCGGTCTCCCGCATCAGCATCAGGGCGGTATCGAGAAGTTCGCGATCCGCGCGCGGCAGATCGAGCTTGTAGAGCGTGCGACTGAAATTGGTGGAGGCGTTGGTGTCCGATCCGAATGCCAGCCCTGCCCGCTCCAGCAGGGGCACCATCTGGCCTTCGGGAACGTTGTGCGATCCGTTGAACGCCAAGTGCTCCAGGAAATGCGCGAAACCCCGCTCGTTCGGCGCTTCATCGAGTGAGCCGACATTTACGTCCATGCGGACGACGACAGTGCCCGCCGGCGTGCCGTTGCGGCGCAGCACATAACGCATGCCATTGGCGAGGCGACCGACGCGGAAGGCCTCGTCCATGGGAACGTCGCTGCTTTCGAAGGCCCACGCGGTATCGTCGACGCGGATGGGATCGCTGGCTGCAAGGGGCGTGGCCGCGAGAAGGAAAGCGATCGGGACAAGCGAGGTCTTCATGGTCAGGCGCGAGGCTCCGTGGAGTGGGCGGCAGGCGCAGTCGGTGCGAAGGTGAAAGGCCCTTCCCGCTTGCCGCGATGTTTCTGGAATCGATTGAAGGGGTGGCGCTCAGAGGGCTCTCAGGAGGAGGGCCGGTAGGTCATGGGTACGATGAAATGGAGCTGCGCGGCGCCCAGTTCCTTGGGAGGACGCGGGTACGGCACTGCGCCTCGAACCTGCTCCAGCGCCAGCCCGTCAAGCGCGATGACGCCGCTACTCCTGGCGATGGCGACGTCGGTTATCCCGCCGCTTCCGGTGAGGTTGAAGCGGACCAGCACCCGGCCACGAATTCCGGCCCGTGCAAGTCTAGCCGGGAATTCCTTTCGCCTCAGGATGTGGCGGAAAACCTTGACGGCATAGGCATTGCTTCCTCCACTGGCACTCGCTGGTGCCCTCGCTTCTGAAGCGGCCGGCGCGGCACCGGAGCGCGCGCTGTCGGGCGCTGCCTCTGCCGGTTCCCGTAACGCTGCCTGCGCCGGGATCGGTGGCTGGGCCGCAGAAGGTTCCGCAGGCCCGGCGCCCTGGTTTCCATCCCCCGGCGCAATCACCACCGGCTTCGGCAGCGCGACTTCGGAAACAATCGGGCGCACGGGAGGCGGCGAAACGGATGGCGCCTTCGACCTGCCCGCCTCGGCCGGGCTGGCCTCTCTGGACGTCGCCGGCTTCCTCCGGGATTGCGCCTGTTCGGCCTCGTTCTGCGCCGCTGCGATGGATATGGTCGTAACCCGCCGGCCTTCGGCACCCTGCACACCGGCCTGCGGCGCATGCCACGCGGCAAGCAGCAGGAGCAGGACAAGGCCGTGTACCGACGTCGCGAGAAACGCGGACGTGAGCCGGGGCGTCATCGGGCCGGTCCCTCCCCGCACGATCACAGAACCTTCAGGAATGCCACAAGCGCATCGCGTTCTTCGCGCGTGAGCTTCAGCGGCGTCAGCAGGGGATCGTGGATCGGCGGCGGGGCGTCGTGGCCACGGCGGGCGCGATCCTTGCCGCCCCCGGCGTTGTAGAGTGCCACGACGTCTTCCAGGGTGGGGAACAGGCCATTGTGCATGTAAGGCGCGGTCCGGCTCAACCCCAGCAGCGATGCCGTGCGGAAACGACCCACATCGGCCGGATCGCGCGTGACTTCGTAACGCCCGAGATCTTCCCGGTTGCGACCGTAGAAGCTGATGCCAAGGTTATGAAACTGCCCGTCCGACAGCAACGGGCCGCTGTGGCACGAGACGCACCCGGCTTTCGTGCGGAACAGGTGCAGCCCCTTGAGTTCCTGATCGTCCAGGAAGCGCCCACCCTTTTCCAGAACCCGGGTCCAGCGCGTGCGAGGCGGCGCCAGCGTCCTTTCGTAGGCCGCCAGCGCCCGCGCGACGTCCTCGATCCCGATGCGCCGGGTTCCGTCGGCGACTCGGAAGGCCTCGCGGTAGGAGGCACTGCTGCGCACACGGGCCGCCACCTTCCGGGTGGCTCCGGCCATTTCCTTGCTGTCCATGATCGGGTGAATGGCCTGGTCTTCCAGCGTCGGGCTGCGCCCGTCCCAGAACAGCGGCGTCATCCAGGCGACCGTGTAGAGCGTCGGCGCGTTGCGGCGTCCGCGCTGCCGGCGGTCGCCGAAAGACGTGCGCAGACCGTCGCCCAGGCCGAGTTCGGGATTGTGGCAGGACGAGCAGGCGATCTGGCCACTGCCCGACAAGGCAGGGTCATCGAACAGCCGCTTGCCGATAGCCGCGAGCGCCGTCTCCTCCGCGCCCCGCGCAGGCAATGCGGGCAGCGAGGCGAACTCCCGGAATTGCGCGCCGGGCTTGAGCACGGGTCGCGGCCAGGTTTCAGGCAAGCCGCCGTAAAGGCTACGAAGTTCTGCCGCTGTCGGCGCAGGTTCGATCGCCTGCGCCTCCACGGCAGGCGCCGGCATCTGCCCCGACGCCTCGACCGCGATCACGCAGGCCGCGGCGCCGATCAGCGCCCGGCTTACCACTTTTCCGGGTTCGAAACGCATCAGTAGCGATAGGTCAGACCGAACCACACCGATCGCCCATACTGATAGGGCTGCTCGGTCGACCTGCTATTGGGAGACGGCATCCGGTCCAACAGGTTCGCAACGCGCGCTTCCAGCGTCAGCCCGCCGATCGGCGCACGGATCACTTCGAACTGGGCATTGAGATTGGCGTCGATGGACTTGGGATAGGCCACATGATCGTAAAGGTCATAAGTGACGCCGTCGATGGTCGTGCTGTCGTTCGTGTTTTCGATGCGCGTGTAGCCGTTGCGGTAGCGCACGTTGACGTTGGTCGTCAGTCGATCGTCGAACCACCGGGCGGTCCACGAGGCGTTGACGATGAACGGCGCGGCCATCTGGGCGCGCTGGTTCATCTCCGCGACGTCGGCGGCGGACAGAACCTGACCGTCGAGCGCGATCATCGTGTCGTCAAGAATGTCGTCCGCGTTGGAGAAATAGTCCAGGTTGCTCGATACCGTCTTCGAGATGTTGGCATTGACGGCGATCGAATGTTTGCCGAAGCTCCGGTTCCACTCGATCGAAGCGCCCTTGTAGGAGCTGGAGCCATCGTTGGTGAGTATGTGATTGGTGTAGGTACCGGTCTTCCCGTTCTCCAGCGTGGTCGTCAGACGCTCGCCGGGCGATCGCATGAATTCGTCCTTGGACTCGCGGTAGATGCCCTTTATCCGAAGACTTCCGCCCAGAATCCCGGCCGACAGTGCGGCCGACAACTCGTCCGCGAACGGCGTCTTCAGGTTGCTGCCGGAATAGCTGGTCGAACGGTTGGTGGAGGAGAGATACCAGCCGCTGTCGGAATAGACGTTCATGCCGCCGCTCACCGTCGCCACACGTTTGTAGGCGTAATTGTCCGGATACTGCGATCGCAACGCGTAGGACAGCATCGAACGGCCGTAATAGCGATTGGCGCCAAGCGTCACGCTCCACCCGGCCCAGGGCAGTTCGTAAGTCGCCGAAAGACGCGGCGCGAAGTTGTGGTTGCCGAGGAAGCTCTCGTAGTCGTGACGCAGCCCGACACGCGCGGAAAGACGCCCGAAGCTTACCGCATATTCGGCCCAGCTGGCAACGCTGTCGAGGCGGACTTGTGCCGTATAGGCGGCGTAGCGACTGGCCGAAGTCAGCGCGTACTCACCCGTGACGCAGGTCATGCTGTCTCCATCGGCGCAGACGATCGTGCCGGCATTGGCGCGCGAGGTGCCTGTCGTGTAGCTCCAGTTCTCCTCGGGCCGGCTGCGCATGGCGTCGATGTGCTGGTAGTCGAACCCTGCGGAGAGCGTCCCGGGGCCTAGATCGTGCGACCAGCGTCCAGCCAGACCGTAATTGTCCTGCGTCTGGTTGAGCACGCCATAGCCGCCCCGGGTGCAGTTGGTAGACGAGCAGACGCCCCCGTTCGTCGTCCAGGAGGGGATGATGTAGCGGATCGGCCCCGCATCGCGCCCGGTGTCGCTGTGCGAATATGTTGCCGTGAGGGCCCAGTCGGAACTGCCGGAGTGGGCCAGTTCCATCTTTCCGGTGACGCCGCCGCCGTTCGAAGTGACCATGTTCTCGACCGCGTTCTCATCGGAATATTCGCTGCTGTAGGGCGAATAGACGAACTGGCCGGTGAGCTTCAGATCCGCCGAAAGGTCGGCATCGAACTTGGCGAGCATGTTGTCGCTGACGCTGCTCTGGCCGAACCTGGTTCGGTCGTAGCTCTCGTTGCGCTGGTAGGTCACGTTCGCGCGCGACCGGTTGTAGGCGACCAGCAGGCCGATGTCGGGCGAGACCGGAACGTCCACGGTGACGCCGTAGCGCCACTTCTCAAATGCGGGCTGCTCGGGCATCTCCTTGCCTTCCAGCGCTTCGCGCGAGGCATCGGAGACCTTGTAGTTGGTGAGGGCGTCGGATGTGTAAGACACCGAACCGGTCACGCCCCATTCGCGTCTGGGCGCGCGGGTCTTGATGTCCAACGCGCCGCCGGTGAAGCGGCCATACTGCGCCGAGACATTGGAATCGCGCACCGTCATCTCACCGATGAGGTTGCTGTCCACCCAGATCGATTCCGCGCTGGCCCCGGCCAGTTCGTAAACGCTCCCCGGTGTGTTCTGCGTGGTATCCACCCGCGCATTCACGTCGATCCCATCGAGGGTGATGAGATTGTCGTAATAACGGCCGCCGGAAATCGAAATATCGGAGGGCCGCAGGTCCAGGATGTCCTCGCGCGTGGCAAGGCCTTCGTCGTTCGAGAACTGGACGGTCGGCAGGATCTTGAGCAACTGGTTCGCATCGCCCGAACCGGGCGCGCGGGCGCGGACGTCCTTTTCCCCGATGGTGCTTTCACCGGACTTGCTGCCGGTTCCCATCGCATAAGTATCGCCCGCGCCCTCCCCATCGGCGACGACTTCGGGAAGCACTTGCGCGGCGGTTTCCCCTTCGGCGGATACCGCAGGTGCGCCGGGCTCGGAAAACGACGCGGAGAGCACGTTGCGGCCGGCAATCTCGGCCAACGGCTCCAGAGCCACGGTGCGGTCGTCGATCCAGCGCCAGGCGAGACCGGTGCCCGACAACATCACCCCCAGCGCTTCCGATGTCTCGAAATCGCCGCTGACTGCGGCTGCGGCACGATCCGTCACCAGCCCGCCTTCGGCTGTGATCTGGATACCGGATTGGCGGTTGAACTGCGCGATGGCGCGAAGCAGCGGCTGCGCCGGGATTTCGAAGCGATGCACTGCAATGTTCTGAGCCGCGGCCGAGGCGACGGTTCCCGTCACGGCCATTGCCGAAGTCGCCAGGAGCGCGGCAGCCGTGATGGCCCGCTTCGTTCTCCTGTAGCTCACTGCATGCATCGATCGAAACTCCTTGAAACGGCTCCGATGCTATTGCGACGCAGGCGCAACGATCGGTCGGTCAAAGTGAGACGACCGGCACCTCTGGTTTTTCAAAAAGATTTCGCGTGAGCCCGAATTTTTTTGCAAACGATGTTGGAAGCGCCGATCTGCTCATGAGATCACGATCAGCCACGGCGTGATGTGCCGCAGCTTGCCGCCAGCGCGCTCGACGATGGCGGCCAGCGCGCTTTCAGGCTCTCGCGCATTGTAGACGCCATCGACCCGCCCCTTGCCGAGCGCGCGGTTCAGCAGGACGATGCGCCCGCGAAACCACGGGCGCAGTTCGTCGATCACGTCTACGATTGGGCGATCATGGGCGATGATCGCGCCCTCCCGCCATAGGCCGAGCAAAGCCGGATCGCTCGCGCCATTCTCGATAGTGTGCGCTTCGCGGATCCGGACCCATTGGCCTGGCGACAGTTCATGCGCGGCGCCTTCCCCCTCGACCGCCACCCGCACGCGCCCGCGCTTGAGCGAAACCGCGGTTGCACTGCCGACCAGGCGGACGTCGAAGCTCGTTCCCAACACGGTGGTCTGCACTTTGCCGGCCATGACACGGAATGGTGCTGCGGGGTTGTGCTCGACATCGAACCAGGCCTCGCCCGCCAGCAGCCGAACGGAACGCCCGTCTGCGCGGTAATCGACGGCCAGTGCGCTGCCCGGGCCCATCTGGACCGTGCTGCCGTCCGCCAGCGTCACACTGCGCAGTTCTCCAGGCGCCGTCACATAGTCGGACTGGACGTGCAGCACGGCGACAGGCGCCAGCCACAGCGCCAGCGAGGCGGCGATGGCGCCCGCAACGATCCGGCCGGGCCGCACAAGCCCGCCATGGCGAATGCTCCTGAACCGCCAGCCGCGCCGCGCCGGGCGCGACGGCGCAAGACGGTCGGTCTCCCATCGCTCTTCAAAGCCGGGGCTGATCTCTGCCATGGCGGCAAAGCTTTCCGAGACGGCCACCCATGCACAGGCATGGGCGGGATCCAGGTCGAGCCACGCCTCGAAGCGATCACGCAGAGAAACGTTCTCCGGGGCCTCGCGAAGGAGGATGAACCAGTCGGCAGCCCGTTGCTCCACCGTGCGCGCGCTATCGGGCACGGGCAGGCTCCGATCCACACCGGAAAGCGGCCCCGAACGGCCGGCGCGTTTCGCAGGAAATGGGCGCGGAAACCTCATGCAAGTGAGACGCCTCAGCCCGGGGATTTTTCAAGGAAAAGTTTTTCAAGACGGATCGCCCCGGTCTACACCGCACCGCGTCGCGCAGGTAGCAAGGCCATCCGCGATCAGCAAATGAACGAGCGAGGTGGAAATTCCCAGTCGATCCGCGATCTCGCGAAGCTTGTAGTCGCCCAGGCGGTACATCTCGATAGCCCTGCGCTGTCGCTCCGGCAAACCCTGGAGCACGCCCATGACACAGGCCAGATCGCGCCTCACGAACGTCGCTCTTTCCGGATCGGCCTGACCATCGACCACCGTGCGGGCAGCGCTCTCCACATCGCCGCCCATCAACCTCGCTTCGCGGGTCCGCCGACGCAGAGCGTCGATCGCCAGGTTGCGAACCATTGTGCGCAGATAGCCGAGCGGCTCGCGCACCTCCTTGTCACTGCGCGAAGCGAGCGCCAGCCAGGCCTCCTGGACGATGTCTTCGGCCTGTTCGCGATTGCCGATTACCTTGGCGGCATAGTCCACGAGCGCCGGACGTTGCGCCATGTAGGCACGCATCGTCGGCGTCTCGCCTTCAGCTGCTCGCGACATTCGGGTCTTCAACAGGCATCCTTTCGTGCCCGCGAATACCGGAACGATCGACGCGCCATTATTGCGATTCATTCGCATATGCAATGAGGAAGAACGTGTGGGTAAGGTCGATCGATACGAGGAGCGTTATCCGAGAGGATGAATGAAAAATTCGACCGGCACGGAAAGCTCCAGAGGATCGGACATGTCTTCGGGAATTTCAGGCAGCGGCTGCGCTCGCCTGAGGGTTTCGAGGGCGGCTCGGTCGAGCACCGCAGAGTGCGACGAACGCAGGATTGCCGCCGACAGCACCGCCCCTGCCCGGTTCATTCGGAAAACCACATAGGCCACGCCTTCTTCCCTCCGCCCTCGCGCTGCGGACGGATAGCGACGGTATTTCTCCAGGTGGGCAAGCAGCAATGCCTCCCATGTCGCAGCCCTGGCGCTGGATGCCTCCCTGGCCGGCGGGGCCCGCAGGGATCTGGGCGCGGTGGTTTCCGCCACGGGAGGAGCAGGCTTCGCCTCCTCGACAGGCGGGGTGCCGGGAAGCGAGGCCGGAGCGAGACGGGGGATGACGATCTCAGGTGACGGCGGACGTTCCTGCTGCTGCGGCTTCACTTGCCTTTGCTCTACCTGACGCGGCCCTTCCGGAACCTCCTCTACCTGCTCGGAAGGCGCGGCGAGCGGTTGGACCGTCACCGTCACCGGTTCGGACGGCGTGGGGGCCGTCTGGACCTTGTGCCAGGCAAACAGCGCAATTCCCAGGCTCAGCGCGCAGAGCGTTCCCGTGCCCAGAACTCCGAACAGCCGCGCGCGCCAATCCAGTGGGCGGTCGCAGTAACGGCTCGGGACTTCGTAGGCGAAAGCACTAGTCGCGGTCATCGGCGCATTCCCGGTTCCGGCCGCCGCGCGATCCACACTGCCCAGAACAGCAATACCGCTGCAACCGGCAAGGCCAGAGGCAGACCCGGCTGCACATGAAACACGAACAGGCCATAGCCGAACGCCATGCCACCGATGGCCATGAACTTGACATGGCGCGGAACGGCACGCTCATGTCGCCACGCCCGCAGCGGCGGGCCGAAGCGAGGGTGGCCCAGCAACCACGCTTCCAGCCGCGGCGACGAACGCGCAAAGCACGGCAATGCCAGCAGCATGAAGTCGACCGTCGGCAGCAGAGGCACCACGATGCCGACGATCCCGATGCCGACCAGCACGAGACCCAGCGTCATCCACGCGGCACGGGCCACACGCCCGCGCCGCAGGGCATCGCCGATCGAGGGGTCAGCCGAGTTGGGCATTGGCCAGCGCTTGCACCCGCGCGAAGGCGGCATTCGCGCCCGCGACGACACGCGCTTCCTCGCTGGTCGTAAGCTCCACTGCATCGAGCGCGGCCGTGAACGCGCGCCAATGGGCAGCCGGTCCCTCGGGCGCCGGAGCAAGATGACGGGCGCCATGCGTGTCCGAGAGCCCCATCTTGGCAGCTTCCTTGCGCAGCAGCGCTGCTCCCATGTTCGATCCTTCGGCGACGTAGAGCCACCCCAGCGCCGCAGCCACATCGACCTCGCCGCCTTCTCCGAAGACCGGCGGTTCGGCAGATTGCGGAAGCGACCGGCCGAGATCGCCAAGGTCCGCCGTGATGAGGGGAAGACGCCGCCGTTCCGGCAGTTCAGGAAGCAGCGCCTGAAGCGCCGCATCGCCGTAAAGCGCGTCGATCTCGCGGTGGAACAGGTACTGCACCAGCACGAAACGGCCGTAGCCCTCGATGCTCTCGAACGAGGCTTTCGCCATGATCGAATTGTCCAGCACTTCGTGGGTGTCGCGGGTCAGGGCCTTCAGGCGCTTGGCGCGCGAAGGGTCGAGCGATGTCGTTGTCATTTCAGGTACCCTTCAGAAACGATAGCTGATGCCGATGCGCATCGTGTGCAGATCGCCGCCGGTACGATTGACCCGGCCATTGACGATGTCGGACGTGCCCTCGCGGTCTTCAAAGCCATAGACCGGGAATGTCCAGACTTCGTCGCCGAAGGGAATATCCTCGTAACCGACGATGACGGTCTCGGTCCAATCCTGGCTGATGCCGGCACGGGCCTTGGAGAATTCAGCCTTCTTCTTGCCGAAGTGCGCGTAATTGTACTCTGCACGCAGCGACCAGTGCGCGCCCAGTGCCCGCTCGATACCGCCGCCTAGGGTGAAGCCCTTGCGGTTCTTGCTGACCCGCTCCTCGAAGGCGTGTTCGACCAGGCTGCCGATGCCGCCTTCGCCGCCGTCGGACGAGAAGTACTGGTTGCGGGTAGCGGTTTCGCGCAGCCACGCCGCGCCTCCCGTACCGTAAACGAGCGTCCGCCCCAGCGAGTAACCCAGCTTGCCGCGCAGCGTGATCATGCGGTTCCAGTCGTAGCGCGTATCGGATTCCAGCTTGCCGTTCTGCTGCAAATACGCGGTATTGCCGCTTTCCTCGGTAATCGCCACCGTGGACACGTCGCCCAGATTGCCGGCGCCGATATCCGCCTCGACACCGAGGACGAGATTGTTGGCGAACTGGTAGTCGTACCCCGCATGCAGGCCGCCGATGGCATTGCGCATCTTCAGCGAAATGCGGCTGTCGTTGGCAAGGTCGGCCGGATTGCCCGCGCTGTCCGTCACCGTCCCCTTGGAGCGCCCCACACCGTAGCCGATGTCGAAGCCCACGTAGGGCCCGGTCCAGTCGATCGTTTCGGCATTGCCGCTGCCGCTGAACCAGTTGCCCGGCCAGGCACCATCCTTCGCGCCGAACGTGCCGGTGAAGCCGATGCGGAAGGTGCGGCCCGGCGCCGGGACATAGCCCAGGCTCATCGCCTCGACGTAATAGCGGTCGGTCACGTTATCGACGCTGAAGTCGACGGAAAGCCCGTCCGTCAGCTTGTACTGCCCGGTCAGGTCCAGCAGCGTGTAGGGGTTCCAGGCAATCGCGGAGATCAGCGGCATATAACCGCTCTGCGGTTTCTCCGCCGAGATCGGGCGCTTGCCGATATAGGTGAAGCGCGCGCCGAGCATCGCCCGATCGTCGAGGAATTTCTGGCTGACCGACAGGTTGGCCGACCATTCGGGCGGAATGTAGTTGGTCGAGTAGTCGGACGCGAGCGAACTGGCGAGGCAGGCGTCCCCGGGGCGGCAGAAGCGGATGCGATCGTACCAGGTCGCGCCCGCATCGAGGCTGAAACCACCGGTGCGGTAGCTCAGACTGCCTTCAAGGCCGCGGAACTGCGCCTGATCGATATTGTACATCTGCATGGCGAAGTATTGGCTGATGTAGCGGCGGGCAATGTAGCCCTTGATGTCGTTGTCGAACCACGCCAGCTTCACGCCCAGTTCGTCCTTGTCGGACAGCACTCCGGTGCCGCTGTAGTTCGCGCCATACTCCCAGTTGTGCGCGGTTTCCTTGTGAAGGTCCGGGTTGGCGATCATGAAGAAGCCGGTCGTCGCTTCCATCAGCGACGGCAGACGCGCGGCCTGCTTGTAGCTGGCGAATATCTGCAACCCTTCCATGGGCATTACCGCCGCGCCCAGCGAATAGCCGAAGGCATCCTCGCTGCGGTCGAAGATGTCGGTATGGTAGGTGGTGCCGGATTGCCGGTCCTTCAGGTCGTACTTCTGATAGCGTGCACCCGCATCGAGGCGCAGCCATGAGACCGGTTCCAGCGCGGATTGCAGGAACAGGCTGAATTCCTTGCGCGTGCCCTCGCGTCCCGGCGGGATCCCTCCGGAAGAAACCCATTTGCCGATCGGCCCGGCCTTTTCATGCAGGAACGAGGCACCATAGTCCGCCGAGAACAGGCCCACCGGCGTCAGCGCCCTGCTGGCGTTGGAAAGGTCCGCCCCCCAGCTCTCCATCTTGCGCCGCGAAGGATCGGAATTGGCCAGGGAGGGCGCGCTTTCCTTCAGGTGCGACGTCCATCCGTTGAGCTTCAGATCGACGAGATCGCTGTCCGGGTTCCAGCGATAGCGCGCCGTGAACCGGTCGAGGCTGCTCCGCGACAGCACGCTGTTCTGGAAGACCGAGCCGGTCGCACTGCCGAGGGCGCCGGGATAGTTCTCTCCATATGTATTCCAGTAGCCGCCATAGCCCAGTTCGATGACGTGATCCTCAGCCGGGCGCACCATGACTTTGGCCAGGACGGATTCGGCATCGGTCGAAGTGTTGTAGACTTCCTCCCCGCCGACGAAGCCCGTCGATCCATGCTTGTCGTAAAACTGCACCGCGCGGTCGCACAGCGCGGACAAGCGCGTCTCGGGCGTTCCGGCCAGACAGAGGGCGGAAGGCGTGCCGGTCGCCTCGGGGGCGTACTTGCCGTTGGCGCCTGCGTAGTAATTGCCCGTGCGGCGGAACGAGTAACCGGCGACCATGTCGATCGCATCACCCTTGCGCGCGAAGACCAGGCTTCCGGAGCCGCCGGTGGGCGTCAGGAAATCCGGCCGATCTCGCATGCGCGTGGCAGCCAGCGAGTCTCCGTAATACGTGCTCGGTTCCAGCAGCGTGCGGGTCATGCTCGAACCCGGCGCCTTGCTGTTGTTGGACAGCGAGCCCTTGATGCGGATGCCCATCGTGTCGCCTTCGGGCACGATGTCATCCACGCCGATCGTCGTCATCGAGACCGAGCCGCCGATACCTCCGGCAATGGCGCTGCCCATCGAGGGGCCTTTCTCGATGGCGACATGGCTGATGAAATCGGGATCCACGAAGCTGCGGTTGCTGACGCCCTGATAGCCGCGATAGACGGTGGTACCGTTGATGGCGCCGTCCACCGTCACCGGCACGCGGCCCTGCCCCTGAAGGCCGCGGATATTCACGTCCAGACCGCCGCTGGTGCGGGCCTCGCCCGAGATCACGCCCGGCGTTCCGCGCAGCATGTCCGCCGGAGAGGTTGCCGGATAGGCCTCCAAAGTCTCACGGGTGATGACGTTCATCGAGCCGGGGGTTCGGTATATGCCGTCCCTGGTCCCGTCCCACCCGGCAACGCGCCCGTTATCGCCGCCACGCGCGTTTCCCGCCGCTGCCGATCGCACACCTCCTACACGAAGCGTACCGAGCTGGACCGTGCTGCCGGACAGCTCGGGCCCGCGCTCCAACACCACCGAACCCGTGGTCAGATAACGGAACGTCAGGCCCGTGCCTGCCAGCATCCGCGACAAGGCATCGCCCGCGCTCATGCGCCCCGATACGCCGGCGGAGGTCTTGCCGCCGATGTCCGCCGCCTCGAAGCCGATCTGGAGGCCGCCCTGCCGCATGAGCTGGCGCAGCGCCTCGCTCAAGGGCTGCGCGGGAATATTGATCTCTCGCGCAGCGGTGTTCGCCGGCCTTGCAGGCGCTTGCGCCATCGCTGGAGCCGCGATGCACAATGCCGAGCCGGCCAGCAGCAGATGCCGGGAAACCGCAAGCAAACGCCGATGCGCGCTAACGCTGGAACTCATGACTTCAATGCCCCTTCAATCTCTCGGCGCTGCATCGCGCAGCGCGCCCATCAGGCATTTTGCAAATGCAAATCATTATGCCTTCAAGAGTGAGACCGATGGTCGAGCGGAATTCCCCAAGCCTGATCGCAAAAAATTTCAGCCAGCGCTTGCAGGTCGGACGACGAGGTGGCCGCCAGGCAGTCGGATCACCCGCAAACCGCGCATGCGGGCAAGGGTTTCAAGCGCCTCGTCGGGGCGCTCTATCAGGAACAGACCACTGATCGGCGCGACCTTGCCGAAATCGCCGATCGTCCATACGGAGCCGTGCCGGTAGCGCGCGACTTCGCGGATCGCGGCGTCAACCGGCTCCTGCTCGAAAAGCAGTTCGCCGCTTCGCCATGCCGCCAGCCGCGAAGCAGGACGGGCGGGCAGCGCGACAAGCCCGGACGCGGCATAGCCTATACGTTCGCCGACACGCAGGGGACTGCCCTCGGCCCCGTCAGGCGCACGCACGGCGACAAGGCCTTCGGTTACGCCGACTTCCACTAAATCGTCTTCGCGGGCCACTTCGAAAGCCGTGCCGATATCGCGGGTGACCCCGTGCATCGCTTCCACGGCGAAAGGCCGTCCTTCGTGCTTCACGCGGAACCACGCCCTGCCTGCCAGCAAATGCACGAAGCGCCGGTCCTTGTCGAAATCGACCGAGATCGCGGAATCGCTGTCCAGCATGACCTCGGTTCCGTCCGCCAGTTCCAGACTTCGCACTTCGCCGATGCCCGTTCGATGGTCCGCGCGCAGATCGAGGATCAGCGACGGCGCCAACACGATTGCGGCAAGACTGGCCGCGATCGCCAGCGGTGCAAAGCGCGCCAGCCGACGACGCGACGACACCGATGCCTGCAAGGAGACGACATTGTCCGGTCTGGGCGTTGTTCCGGAGGATGTATCTTCCAGCACATCCGCCACGGCATGGAGATCCTGCCACAGGGCACGTTCACGCGAAAAAGCCAGCGCGTGCCGCGGATCCTGCGCCAACCAGGCCTCCAGTCGATCAAGGTCGGCCGCTCCAATGTCCCCGCCGACAAGGCACACGACCCAGCGCTGGGCCTCGTCGCGAAGCTCCGGATCATGGATCGGTTCACCGTCCGTGGGGTTCTTGCCTTGCGTCATGGGTCTAGGCCGCCTTCGCGCCGGGGTTGGCGGAATGATCCTTCTCTCTGGGTATGACTGCTCTTGCGGACCGTTTCCCAAGGCTCAGGCTCAAAAATTTCACGTCGTGTCCCCATCCCCATCGCGAACACGCCCCAGCTGTGCAAGCGCCCGGCGCAAGTGGTTTTCGACGGTCGTGGTCGAAACTCCCAGTATTTCGGCGGTTTCCCGCTGCGTCTTGCCTTCGAGACGGGTCAACCGCAATATGGAGCGCGTCGGCTCGGGCAAGGCGGCGATGGCCGCGCGAATTCTTTCGAGCATATCGCGAGATTCGATGATCCGCTCCGCGCCCAATTCAAAATCCGCTCCCCACAAAAGGGCTTCTGCGCGTTCCGCGACAGTGGCCTGTCGTCTGTCGCCGTGTACATGATCGATGGCCAAGTTCCGCGCGAGACGGCGGAGATAGGCGCGCTTGTTCTCGATCGGGGGATCATCGCGAACATTCTGTATCCTGAACCACAGCTTCTGCGCGACGTCCTCCGCAGCATCGCTCCCAACGATCCTGCGCACCTGCCCCAGCAAAGATTTACGCTCTGCGAGAATCAGGCGGGTCAAGGCGACTGCATTGCTGGACACCGCTGCCCCTAAACACAAATGCAACTGCCTCTCAATATCATATTGAAGAATTCTGGTCGAACGGCGCAGCAAGGCATCAATCCTGCCGGCCCATCTGCTTCCAACGCTCATTCGCCTTGCCAATGGCGCGGCCAGCACATGACGACATTCGTAAACTCGCCGCAAGGCGCCGCAAAAACTCTCTGGAGCCACAGCCTCCGGTTGCTGTTCCATATCGGATATCTTCGGGCGATGGGCACCTCGACATTATCCTTTATGAATTTACGGTCAGGAATGCAGGGCTTAACCATATGGAAATCTACGCGTTGGAAGATAATCGGCGCGCCGCGATCCCGCGCGAATGCCTCCAATAAGATCTTACAGGACCACCCTCCGATGAACCCGACCATGGCTGTCAACGACCAGGTAACCGACGCAGCGCCGGGGATGGAAGTCGACCCGGCGGTCTACAAGACCCTGCTGGAATCGACATTGGCCATTCCGTGGAAGATCGACTGGGCAACGATGCGATTTGCCTACATCGGCCCCCAGATCGAACCGCTTCTCGGCTGGTCCCAGGACAGTTGGCTGTCAGTGGACGACTGGGCCTCGCGTATCCATCCCGACGATCGCGATCATGTCGTCAACTTCTGCGTCTCGCAGTCGGTCGCAGGCAAGGATCACGAAGCGGATTACCGAGCGTTGACCAAGGACGACGGCTATGTGTGGATCCGCGACGTGGTGCATGTGGTGCGAGGCGACGATGGGGAGGTCGATAGCCTGGTCGGCTTCATGTTCGACATCAGTGAGCGAAAGCGCATCGAGCACGAACTGATGAAGATGCAGAAGAAGCTCGAGGCCCTCTCGTTCGAGGATGGCCTGACCGGGACGTCGAACCGGCGCCATTATGACGAGCGGCTTCAGGCAGAGTGGAAAGCTGCCCAAACCGGCCAGCACCCCCTTTCCCTCATTCTGCTCGATATCGACCACTTCAAGGACTACAACGATTTCTACGGCCACATTCAAGGCGACGAATGTCTGGTCAGGATCGCCGGCGCGCTGAAGGAGATCGGGATACGCTCTCGTGATATCGTCGCTCGCTATGGCGGCGAGGAATTCGTCCTCCTTCTTCCGGAAACGAGCGAAGCTGCGGCTGCCGTACTTGCAGAGCGTTGCCGTGCGGCGATCGAGGGCCTGCATATCCGCCATGAAAGGTCCAGTTGCAGCGCGTTCGTGACCGCTAGTGTGGGTGTTGGGACAGTCATCCCACCTTTTGAGAGTGATGCGCTCCACTTCTGCGACGCGGTTGATAAATTGCTCTATGCTGCCAAGCAGGCTGGGCGGAACCAGGTCAGATCCACATTCTCTGCGTAATCGGGATCGCCCGCTTCACCTGACTATGGCGCGGCCGCTCCGGCCTCTGCCATCTGGCTTGTCGGAACTCGCCATTCCCGGCCCCGGCATGACCGTGCGCGGCCCGAAGATCACGCCGAACCCGTCTTTGTGACAGCGTGCGCGGCAGCGCATTCATTCGTGCCGGCCAGCTCGGTGCGACCCGGAGGGCTCTGGACATGCAATTATTTAGCGCTACAATTAAACATATTCTCCCGGCTGTCAATGTCGTTTTGCGATGGTGCGCTCGGCGGCGGGCCTCTTTCTTGCCAATTCGAAGCCGGGACTTATGACGGGATCAATATGACAAGCGGTACCCCCCCTCGAAAACGACGGCGCGCAGGCGGCGGCCCCACGATCACGGAAGTGGCCGAACTGGCGGGCGTATCGACGATGACGGTTTCCAACGTGCTCAACAATCGCCCCGTCGTCCACGCCGACACGCGGGACGCCGTGCTCCGGGCTGTCAAGACACTCAACTACACGCCGAACAGCGCTGCGCGCGCCTTGGCAAGCGCCGCGACCCTGCGGATCGGCCTGGTCCATAGCGATACCGAAAGCGCCCTGCTCAGCGCCATCCTGATGGGCTCGCTCAAGGCGGCATCGCGACTGGGCGCGCAGCTTGTCATCAACAGCTACGACCCTGCGGATCCGGTCGGCGGCGTCGAGGCCTTTCTCAAGTCCGGCCTGGACGGATTGCTGCTGCCGCCTCCGATCTGCGAAATGGTGAGCGCGGCCGGCATTCCGGAACGCTACGAGACCGCGATGATCGCGCTGGCCCCGGGCGGCGACCTTCGCAACATGGACTGCGTGCGGATCGACGACGAACAGGCAGCCTATGAGATTACGCGCATCCTGCTCGAAAAGGGACATCGCCGGATCGGCTTCGTCACTCTCCCGGGCGCCCTTGTCGCCGTTTCGCGACTACGCGGCTATTTGCGGGCGCTGGGCGAGCAGAGCGTCATTCCCGACATGAGCCTGGTCTGGGAAGCACGCCCTACTTTCGATGCCGGGCTCGATCTGGCGCAGCGCGTCCTGATGGAGGATCGCGGCGTGACGGCCGTGATCGCCGGTAACGACGACATGGCAGCGGCCTTCGTCAACGTGGCCCTGCGCAACAACCTTTCCGTTCCGGGCGACATTTCGATCATCGGCTTCGACGATACGCCGATCGCCGTGAAGATCTGGCCCGCCCTGACCACCGTCCGCCAGCCACTTGCGCTCATCGCCGAGAAGGCCACCGAGCGCCTGGTAAGCGTCCTGCGCGAGGAAGGCGGCAAGAGTGCCGCAGTAGAGACCAGCTACGTGGACTTCACCGTGATCGAGCGCAATTCGGTCGGCTGCGTGCCTCTCAACGGATAGAGGAGCGGCGGCGGACTTGCGTCCACCGCCGCAGGGACAACCGGCTCGGGAGGAGAAGGTCGAGCGGTCGCCCCAATTACTCCGCGTCCGGTTGGCGAGACGGGACGGCCACCTGGAATGCAGGCAGGGCGTTACAGGCCGCTTCCACTTCCAGGATCCGCGGAAAGTCGAACCGTGCCCCGAACCGCCGCGCGTTTCCGAGCTGGGGCACGAGGCAGATGTCGGCCAGCGTGACTTGCGCGCCAAAGCAATAAGGGCCTTCGTTTGCCGCAATCGTCGCAGAGAAGGCTTCCAGCCCGGTTTCGATCACTTCGCGCGCCCAACCGGTCACGCCCTCCTCGTCCAGACCGCGCGCGCGCAGCATGTCCAGCACCTTGAGATTCTGGAGCGGATGCACTTCGCATGCGATCAATTGGGCGGCGGCGCGGATTTTGGCCCGCTCCAGCGGATCCGCGGGAAGCAGCGGCGGATCGGGCCGGATCTCGTCGAGATACTCGCAGATGGCAAGGCTCTGCGTCAGCACGGCACCACCGACTTCCAGGCTGGGCACAAGCCCCTGCGGGTTGAGCCTAAGGTATTCGGGCGCCCGCTGCTCTCCCGCGCGCAGCCGATAGGTGCGCCCGCTCCAGTCCAGGCCCTTGAGCGCGAGCGCTATCCGCACGCGCCACGAAGAGGACGACCGCCAGAACGTGTGGAGGACCAGCGGATCAGGCACCGGCCGGCGGCCCCACCGTCACCACGGTATCGCTGAGGCCGGCCACCGAGATGACGATCTCGTCGCCCGGCACCACGGCGCCCACGCCCGCCGGGGTGCCGGTGTAGATGAGGTCACCCGGCTCCAGGCGGTAGGCGTTCGAGAGGAAGGCGATAAGGTCCGCTACCGGGTGGATCAGTTCGGCAAGGTCTGCCTCCTGCTTGACTTCGCCGTTCACCATCAGGCGGATCGCGCCTTCGTTCAGCGGGCCGGTTTCGGCGATCGGATGGATCAGGCCGAGCGGAGAGGATTCCTCCACGTTCTTGCCCGCATCCCAGGGGCGGCCCTTGGCCCGCGCTTCGAGCTGGAGGTCGCGGCGGGTCATGTCGAGCCCGGTGGCATAGCCGTAGACGTGATCCAGGGCATCGGCCGCGGCGATGGCGCGTCCGCCCTTGCCGATGGCGACCACCAGTTCGGCCTCGTAGTGGAAGTTCGCCGTCGACGGCGGGTAAGCCATGACCGACCCGCTGGGGATCACGGTCTCCGCCCACTTGGTGAAGTAGAACGGCGCCTCGCGGTCAACCTCGACGCCCATTTCCTTGGCGTGGTCGGCATAGTTGCGGCCGATGCAGAACACCCGGCGGACCGGATAGTCGTGACCGTCGCTGGTCTTCGCAAGGACGGGCGGCAGCGGGTCGAACAGATAGGTCAATGGTTGAACTCCCGGTAGAGATCGAGCTTCACTTGCGAAGCCTTGTCGGAATAGGCGAACAGGACCAGCTCGGACGCTGCGAGGAAGCGGTGCGGCACCCAGGAGGGCACCACCACGACGTCCCTGGGTTTCAGGGCGATGGTTTCCTCGCCCAGCCGCAGTTCGCCCGTACCTTCGCAGACGACGAAGACGGTGCCGTCCGTCGCCTGGCGCGTGCGGCTCTCGAAGCTTGCGGGCAGCAGCCGGACATGAGCGGAGATGGTGGAGAGCACCGGGCCGCCGTCGGCCGGATTGGTGAACTCCAGGGCGTGACCGAAGTGCGGGTCGATCTCGCCGGCGGTCGCAAGCGACTGGAGCGCGGGCCGCCAGTCGGCGTAACGATAGTGGAACAGCGGTCGTCCTGCCGGTCGCCGGTCCGCCGCGCTGCCGCGCATCGGGCGCATGTTGTGGCCATAGCGCGACAAGGTATCGCCCGGCGCGGCCGTCTCGGGATGGGCTGCAGAGCCGAGGCGCTCGGCAAAGCTGGCATCGAACAGGCGCACGGTCGGGATGTCCAGACCGTCGAGCCAGATCATCGGGGCATCGCCGTCATTGCCGTGATCGTGCCACTGGTAGGCCGGCGTCAGCACCAGGTCGAACTGCTCCATCACCGCCTTTTCGCCGTCGAGCGCGGTGAAGGCGCCGCTGCCCTCCATGACGAAGCGCAGCGCGTTCTGCGCGTGGCGGTGGCAGGGCGCCACTTCGCCCGGCAGGATCAGCTGAAGCCCTGCGTAGAGGCTCGGCGTGATCGCCGCCTGACCCGTCAGGCCGGGGTTCTCCATGATCAGCACCCGGCGTTCGGCCTGCTCGGCGCTGATGATGTCGCCGGCCCGCATCAGAAAGCTCCGCGTTTCCGCGTAGTCCCAGCGCCAGGGCTTGGCGGGCGAGCGTGGTTCAGCCAGCACTAGCGCGTGAAGGCTCTCCCACAGGGGCTGGAGGCCCTGCGGCGCCATCGCGGCATAGAGCGCTTCAAGCTGCGAACGCTGGTCATTGGCGCCTTGGGTCATCTCGTCCTCACCACTTGAGCTGCTCGAGGCCGCAGAACGGATCTACCGGGCTGACGCCGGTGAACGGTGCCTCTCCGGTCAGGCGGCGGACTGTCTCGCGCTGCACCGGCTCGATCGCGCTATAGGCGTTCACGCAAGTCTGCATGTGCGGCGCATCGAACAGGTAATAGGGCTGGCCGAAGGAGACCATCAGCGTGGGGATTTCGCGCGGGTACTGCGTCATCGCCTTGCGGTTGTTGCCGTGCAGCTTCGCGAAATCGAGGAAGATGCGAGAGGCGCTGGGCGTCGCTTCCTGGCCGACCAGGTAGAGGACGAGGTCGGTGTCCTCGCGCGAGGGCATCGTCTCGGGATCGAACCTGCGCACCTCGAAACCGCGCTGTTCCAGCTCGGCAAACACAGGGCCGTAGCCGCGATCGAGCGAGCCGTCCCAGAAGCTGAAGCCCTCCTCCTCGATCACCACGACCCGGCGGTGCTTCACGGGATCGAGCGGCAGGAGGTCCTGCACGTCCTTGACCAGGGTGACGCTCTGCCCCGACGCGGCGCGGGCCGTTTCCAGGTCTGCGGGGGCCTGAAGCGCCTCCTGCATCTCCGCCAGCGGCATGAGCCGTTCCGAAGGCTCGCGCAAGTGCAGCCCCAGCCGAGCCTTGAGCGTTAGGATGCGTGTGACCGCTTCCTCCAGCCGCGCTTCCGACAGCAGGCCCTTGCGCAGACCGTCCAGCATGAAGCCGTAGTCCCGTTCGGGCGCGCGGCTGAACAGGAAGATGTCGCAGCCGTTCTCGATCACGGTCGGTACCGTCTCGGCGCGTTCCATCCAGCCCGTCAGCCCGCCCATTCCGGTGGCGTCGGAGATGATCAGGCCCTTGAAGCCCAGCTCGCCGCGCAGCAGGTCCTGGTTCAGCAGGCGCGAGACGGTGGCGGGCTGGAAGGCCTCGCGCCCGGCATCGGGCAGGCGCGAACGGATATAGGCGGGGAAGGCGATATGCGCGGACATCACCGTCATCACCCCGTCCCGGATCAGCTTTCCGTAGATGCGGCCGTAGAGCGCATGCCATTCCTCCACCGAGAGCGGGTTGACGCTGGTGACCAGATGCTGGTCGCGCTCGTCGAAACCATCGCCCGGCCAGTGTTTGAGGCAGGCGGCCACGCCCTCTTCCTGAAGGACGCGAGCATAGGCGCGGGCCTGCGCCAGTACGCGCTCAGGGTCGGAGCCGAAGGAACGGGTGCCCACGATGGCGCTGCGAAACGCCTCGTTGATGTCGACCACCGGGCCGAACGACCAGTCGTAGCCGAGCACCCTGCTCTCGCGCGCGACGAGGCGGGCGACCGCCTCGGTCGTGGCCAGATCGTCGCAGGCGGCCAGGCCCATGATATTGGGCACGGCAGTGGCGAAGGGATAGCTGATGGTGCCGCCCTCGATGTCGCCGGTGAAGATCGGCGGCACGCTGGCGCTTTCCACCGTGAACATCGTCGCGTCGCGGAAGGCGGCAAGGTCCGGTCGGGGGAAGCGGTTGATGCCGCCCGGCTTCAACGCGAGCAGCGGGGCCAGTTCCTCGCGGCTGTCCTGCGACGTGGAGAAGACGAAGAGCTGGCCGATCTTCTCCTCGGTGCTCATCGCGTCGCGGGTACGCTCCACCCAGGCCTGGGCCTTGGCATCGATGGCGAGGGGATCTGGGGTATCTTTGGCAAAATCAGTCATTGGAAAGTTCCGGAAGTCACGGCCAAGGGGCCGCGCTTGAAAGGCGCAAAGCGCGTGCGGGCGGCAGCAAGACGGCGGCGCATGTCGGCAAGGACATCGGGGTGCCGGTCGGCCACGCTGTAGTTCTCGGCCGGGTCGGCGTTCAGGTCGTAGAGCTGCGGATACTTGGGGTCGGTTGGCCGAAAGCCCGCCAGGAAGTAATCGCCGGAGACGTATTTCCAGCGCTGCGTGCGGATCGCCACCGGGTCTTCATTGTTGAACAGGACGAGTTCCTCGTGGGGAGACTGCTGCGCGCCGCCGAACAGGACGGGGGAAATATCCTTTCCGTCCAGTTCCGCGTCGGGGAGGGCGACACCGGCAAGCGCACAGCAGGTGGGGAGAAAGTCTATGGCCATGGCGATCGCATCGCTATAGCCGGAAGCGGAGATCGAACCGGGGCACCAGGCGATCAGCGGTACTTTGCTGGCACCGTCGTAACCGCCGCCGCCCTTTCGCTGGCGCAAGGGGCCGCTCGACCCTTCGTACCAAGGGCCATTGTCGGACGTGAACAGCACCAGCGTCTCGCGGTCGATCTTCAGCTTGCGCAGCAGGCCAAGGATGCGGCCGACCTTGTCGTCCACTTCCTCCACGGAATCGCCGTAAGCTCCTGCGTTCGAGCGGCCCGCGAAGGGCGCGGGCGGACGACAGGGCAAGTGCGGCGCGCTGAGCGCCAGCTCCACGAAGAACGGCCTTGCGGCGTTCTCGGTGATGAATTTCTCGGCCTCCTCGCAGAAGATCTGCTGTAGCGGCGTGATCTCGACAGGCGCCTGCACGGCCTCGCGCCCGGCCTCGGCGCGCACCAGCACCAGGGGGCTCATGTCGTGGCTATAGGGAATGCCCACGAAGCGGTCGAAGCCATGGTGCGTGGGCAGCCAGTCCGGTCCGCGATGGCCGAGATGCCACTTGCCAAACAGGCCAGTCGCATAGCCGGCGGGCTTGAGCGCCTCGGCTATGGTCACTTCGGATTTCGGCAGGACGCGGTCGTCGTTGTAGAGGATGACCTTGTCGCCGAGGCCGGTCCGCACGGGATAGCGCCCGGTGAGCAGCCCCGCGCGCGAGGGCGTGCACAAGTTGGCGGCGGCATAGAATTCGGAGAAGGTCAGCCCTTCGCGGGCCATGGCGTCGATGTTCGGCGTGGCGATGCCGCGTGCGCCGGTCATGCCAAGATCGCCGTAGCCGAGATCGTCGCAGAGGATCACGACGACGTTGCGCGGGCGGCGCTTCCCCGCGGCCATGGCGACGGGCGCCGAGCAGGCTGCCGCCATGGTTGCGCTGGAGGCCAGGAACTTGCGTCGATCCAAGGCGCGATCCTTCAAGAAGTGGCCGGGCGATGACGCCCGGCCCAAGGTGGGTCTCAGAAACGGGCGCCGAAGGTGGCACCGAAGTAGCGGCTGGAGTCCTTGTTGTAGGTTCCGACCAGATCGTAGGGATTGGCGGTGGTGGACATCAGCGAGTTGTGGCCGATGCTGGTCAGGTAGTTGGTGTCGAACAGGTTCTTCACGAAGACCGAGAGGCTGTAGCGCTTGTCCGGCGTGGCGATGCCGACCGTAGCATCCACCAGCGTGTAGGACGGCTGGCGGGTCAGCGGGTCCAGCTCCGACGTGAAGTACTGCGCGCTGGTGAAGTTCACGCCCAGTTGCGCGAAGGCGCTGAACTTGTCGCCTTCGTAATCGTAGCGCGGCGACAGGGTGACGCGCCAGTCGGGGCTTGCCTGGAGCGGACGATTGCGCAGGTTCTGCTGCGGCGTCGCGCCGGGGGCCGTGCGGTAGCACATGTTGATCGGCGTACCGGTCATCACCGGCGCGGCGGCTTGCAGCTGCAGCGGGCAGTTCAGACCGTCGATGTTGATGCGCGACTGCGCGTAAGTAACGCCGGCATTGACCGAGAACGAGTCCGAGGGACGCATGGTCGCTTCGATTTCGAAGCCGCGGCTGCGTGAGGAGCCGGCATTGGTGGTGACGAACTGGATGACGCCGGTGGTCGGATCGGAACGGTTGGCCTGGACCTGGAGGTTCGAATAGTCCGCCTGGAACAGCGCGGCGGAGAAAGTCAGCGTGCGATCCGCCGTGCTGCCCTTGAAGCCGATTTCATAGGCGTTGACGTGCTCGGGCTGGATTGCATTCTGGTTGGCAAGGTCGGCCGAGATTTCCATCTCGTACCCCAGGCCCTTGTAGCCACGCGTGTATGTCGCATAGACTTGCGCATTGCGGCTGAATTCGTACTGCAAACCGGCCTTGCCGGTAACGGCGGTGTCGTGGGCCGAGAAGCTGCCGCTGGTGCTGGCATTGCCGGGGAACACGTTGTCTCCGGCGACGAT
>NZ_JBJDRF010000019.1:0-84994 GCF_044987305.1 Novosphingobium sp. ZW T3_23 | reverse complement strand
CCTGACGCCTGTCTCCCTTGCGGTCCTTCCTTTCGGCCCGCATCCGGTCGTGCGCGGCGCGGCGTTCCTCGGGCGTGACCTTGCCGTCCTTGTTGCCGTCCATTCCGTCGAAACGCTGGAGCGCGGCGGCGACGAATTCCGCACGGGTGATGCTGCGGTCGCCATCGGCATCGGCCTTGCCGAAGCCCATCATCGGGCCCTTCATGCCGTGACGATCACCATGCCGGTCACCGTGGCCACGACGTCGCTCGGGATGATCGCGGGCCGGGCCGTCGCTTTCGGGACCGGCCATATTGGCGCCTTCGGGCGGCGGGGGCATGTCGCGCATCCGCTCTCCGTCGGGCCGGGGACCACGATCGCCTTCGGGGCCGCGATCGGCCAGGAATTCGGCCTTTGAGATCGAGCCGTCGTTGTTGGTGTCAAGCTGGTCGAACATCGCTTCGCGCATCTGCTGGCGGCGGGCGTCGCGGTCGGCGCGGTCTAGCTTGCCGTCCTTGTTCACGTCCAGACGGGCGAACATTTCTTCGGCGCGAGCCTGCGCTTCCGCGCGGGTTTCGGTGCGTTCGGGGCCTCTTTCGCGGGCGGGAGAGGGCGTTGCGGGCGCCTGGGCACAGGCCACGCCTCCGATCGCCAGCGCGGCGGCGGACATGCCGAGGGTGATCTTTGAAAAGCGGTTCATCCTCAGGGCTCTCCTTCTGCGGGAACTTGCGAAAGCCGTGGGGCGGGGAAGGGAGGGGGAAGAACGGCCCCGCGGCTTTCTGTGATCCTGTCTAATCCCGGCCTGTCGCTCAGTTGTGCCGAACGGCGGCTTTATTGTCGCCAATTGTCACAGGCTTGGCAGTCCGCCCGGCAGGAGGCAAGCCCTGCACCCGGTGGTCGCCGGACGTCATCGCGGGCGATGCTGCGTTCCCGCCCCGGCGGTAACGAACAGCGCCGTGGCCGACCCCTCGACATCGGCGGTATGCCAGGCGCCGGGCGGGTTGATCGCATATTCTCCGGGCCGCAGCATCACCGTGCGCTCGGTGCCGTCCACAAGCTCCTGATGCAAGGTAATGGTGCCGCCCAGGCACACGACCAGTTCATCCCCGGCCGGATGCATTTCCCAACTGTCCCAGCTTTCGGCGAAATCGTACATCGAGACGAGACGGCCTTCGGCGCCGTCGGCCGCCGTGCGCTCGATATAGCCGGCGTACCATTCCATGCCTGTGAAGGCCGGCTGCGACCGCGCCACGGCGCCCAGGCCGAGGTGGACCGGATGAGTCCTGAGATCGTGCACTTCGTCCGCCATGGCAACGACTCCTCCCGACACCAAGCTGCCGGGAGGATGCGCCATCACGGCGCTGTCGTCAAAAAGGCCCCCTCATCAAAACGGCCCCCTCATCAAAACGGAAGGCACTGCTGCTCCAGCCACGCCTTCACGTCGCCTTCCAGCTGCGGGCCGATCACATTGAGGACGCGGGCGTGGTAGTCGTTCCACCATTTCACTTCGTCGGCGGTGAGGAGAGCGAGGTCCACCAGGCGGCGATCGATCGGAGCGAGCGTCAGCGTCTCGAACCCGAAGTATTCGCCGTCCGCGCCGGGGAAGCTGCGCGGCTCGACCAGCACCAGGTTCTCGATGCGGATGCCGTATTCGCCCGCCTTGTAGTAGCCCGGCTCGTCGCTGAGGATCATGCCCGCGAGCAGTTCCTGCGAGGTTCCCGCCTGTCCGCCCGCGGGCTTGCCGATGCGCTGCGGCCCTTCGTGGACGGAGAGGAAGCTGCCGACGCCGTGGCCCGTGCCGTGGGCGTAGTCCAGGCCCACCTGCCAGAGGAACTGGCGGGCGAGTGCGTCGAGCTGGCCGCCGTTGGTGCCCTTGGGGAAGACCGCGCGGTCGATGGCCATGGTGCCTTTCAACACGCGGGTGAAGCGGTCCTTCACTTCGGTCAGCGGCTTTCCGTTCCCGATCCACACGGTGCGGGTGATGTCGGTGGTGCCGTAAGGGTACTGACCGCCCGAATCGACAAGGTAGACGCTCTCGGGAACCAGCGTCAGGCTCGATTCCTCGGAAACGCGGTAGTGCGGGCTGGCCGCGTTGGGGCCGGCGCCCGAGATCGTGTCGAAGGAGAGATCCCGCAGGTCGCCGCATTCCTTGCGGAAAGCGTGGAGGCGGTCCGAGGCGCTCATCTCGGTCACTTCGCCCTTTGGGCCTTCCACCGAGAGCCAGTGCAGGAAGCGGGTTACGGCCACGCCGTCGATCGCCTGGGCCTGGCGCTGGCCTGCCTGCTCGACCGGGTTCTTCACGGCCTTGGGCAGGATGGTGGGATCGCGTTCCTCGACGATGGTGGCGCCTGCCGAACGCAGGGTCTCGAACACGGCGGCCACGGCATTGTCCGGATCCACCGAGACGCGCTTGCCCGCGAGCTTGCCCAGACCCGCCACGAAGGCGCCGCGCGGCTGCACGGTCACGGCATTGCCCAGATGCCGGAGCAGTTCGGGCGTGACCTTTTCCTCGGCGATGTAGAGGTCGGCCGTGCCATCGGCATGGGCGACCACGTAGGACAGGGCGACGGGCGTGCGTTCCACGTCGGTGCCGCGAAGGTTGAGCAACCACGCGACCGAATCGAGCGCGGTGATGACCGTGGCGTCGAGGCCGCGCGCAGTCAGCCATTCGGAAACGGCGGCGCGCTTGGCCTTGCCCGACTGGCCGGCAAGGCCGTCATCATGGACGAGCGCGGGGGCGGGGGAAGGCGCGGGCTGGTCCTGCCACACCGCGTCGATGGGGTTGCCCTCCACCGCGACGAGCGTGCCGCCGCTACGGGCCAGCGCGGCCCTTGCGGCTTCCACCCAGGTCGAGCCGTGAAGCCAGGCGTCGTAGCCGATCTTGGCGCCTTTCGGCGCATTCTCGCCCAGCCAGCGGGCGGGGCTGGTCTGCGGCACGCTTTCATAGGCGTAGAACTTGCCGTCCACCTGTTCGCGCACCTGAAGCGTATAGCGCCCGTCCACGAACATGGCGGCGGCGGGCGAAAGCGTGGGATCGGTCAGCACCACGGCGCTGCCGGCCGATCCTCCGAAGCCGGTGAGCCAGGCGAGGCGCTGCGCATAAGCGCCGACGTACTCGCTCATATGTTCGTCCGAGATGGGGATCACGAAGCCGTCGAGGCCGCGCGACTTGAGTTCCTGGCGCAAGGCATCGAGCCGCGCTTCGTGGGTATTCATCAACATGAGGTGGGTATCCGGCTTGCGGGGGTCATGTGTGCAACATAGATGGAGGCAATGGCAGATTCCACCCAGGCCCTTGCAGGTCCTCCACAGGCGGCGAAGAAGCCGCATTCCTTCACTCACCACGGCCTGAGCGTGGAAGACGACTACGCCTGGCTGCGTGACGCGGGTTATCCCGAGGTCACCGACAAGGCGGTGCTGGACCATCTCGAAGCGGAAAACCGCTGGTTCGAGTCGCGCATGGAAGGCCGCCAGGGGCAGATCGACGCGCTGTTCAAGGAAATGCGCGCGCGCATCAAGGAAGCCGACAAGTCGGTGCCGCAGAAGGACGGCGATTTCCTCTACTGGATCGAATTCGAGGAAGGCGCGGAATACAAGAAGTGGTGGCGCCGCCCCGTCGGCGCGCCTGACGATGGCAGCGCCGACCAGCTGATCCTCGACGAAGTGGCGCTGGCAGAGGGCAAGGAATATTTCAACCTCGGCGCGATTTCCACCAGCGCCAACGGCAAGCTGCTGGCCTACGCCTATGACGACAACGGTTCCGAGCGCTTCACCGCGCGGATCAAGGATCTGGAAACCGGCGAGCTCCTGGCCGACGAGATCCCCGGCACGCTCTCCGCGCTCGTCTGGGTCGCGCAGGACAAGGGCCTGGTCTACTCGCTGGCCAACGAGCAGTGGCGCACCGACAATGCCCGCCTGCACTGGCTGGGCCAACCGCTGGAAAGCGATGTCGAACTCTATCACGAGGACGACGAAGGCTTCCGCGTCGGTTCGTCGCTGTCCTCCAATGAGAAGTGGCTGCTGATCGGCGCCAGCGATCACGAGACCAGCGAATGCCGCATGGTCCTTGCCGACGATCCGCTGGGCCTGCAGATCCTGGTGAAGCCGCGCGCCAAGGGCGTGGAATACGACGTGGATGAGCGCGAGGGCGTGCTCTACATCCACACCAACGACACTCATGAGAACTTCCGCCTCGCCACGGCCCCGCTCGAAAATCCGGGCGAGTGGACGACCCTGATCGAGGGTTCCGACGCCTTCTATCTCACCGGCGCCGACCTGTTCCGCGATTTCTATGTGATCGAAGGCCGCAAGTCGGCCGGGCAGGGCGCGGGGCTCGACCGGATCGAGCTGCGCTACTACGACGATCCCGCCCGCGTGGAGCCGATCGAGTTCCCGGAAGCCAGCTATTCGGCGGGCCTGAGCAACAATCCCGAATGGCACATGGACGTGCTGCGCCTGACCTACGAATCGATGGTCAGCCCCTCGTCCGTCTACGATTACGACGTGAAGGCGCGCAGGCTGGACGTGCTCAAGGTCCAGGAAATCCCCTCGGGCTATGACGCTTCGCTCTACGCTACCGAGCGGCTGGAGATTCCGGCGCGCGACGGCACCATGATCCCCGTCTCCATCGTCTATCGCCGTGACCGGACGGGTGCGGGCCCGCTCCATCTCTACGGATACGGGGCCTATGGCATCTCGATCGATCCCGGCTTCTCGACCTCGCGCCTCAGCCTGGTTGATCGCGGCTTCGCTTATGCCATCGCGCATATCCGCGGCGGCGACGACCTCGGCCGCGCCTGGTACAAGGCCGGCAAGCTGGAGAAGCGGGCCAATACCTTCAACGACTTCGTCGATGTGGCACGCGGCCTGATCGCGCGCGGCTTCACCGAGGCGGGCAGGATCTCGATCTCGGGCGGCTCGGCGGGGGGCGAACTGATGGGCGCGGTGGTCAACTCCGATCCCGAGCTGTTCGGCGCGGTGGTGGCTCATGTGCCCTTCGTGGACGTGCTGAGCACCATGCTCGACGACAGCCTGCCGTTGACGCCGGGCGAATGGCCGGAATGGGGCAATCCCATCGAGGACAGGGCGGCTTTCGAACTGATCCGCAGCTACAGCCCTTACGACCAGGTCAAGCCGCAGGCCTATCCGCCGCTGATGGTGACGGCTGGCCTCAACGACCCGCGCGTGACCTACTGGGAGCCCGCGAAGTGGGTGGCGAAGCTGCGCGAGCTGAAGACCGACGACAACGAACTGATCCTCAAGACCAACATGGGCGCGGGCCACGGCGGCAAGTCGGGCCGGTTCGAGAGCCTGAAGGAGACGGCAGAGGAGTTCGCCTTCATCCTCTGGCAACTGGGCGTGGAAGGATGAAGCCGCCATTCACCCGGACCTTCACGGCGCAGCCCAATGACATCGACATCATGGGCCACGTCAACAATGCGGTCTGGGTGCAGTGGATGGAGGCGCTCGCCACCGCGCACTGGGAGGCGGCGGCGCTTCCCGAGCATCAGGAGCAATACGCCTGGGTCGTGACCCGGCACGAGATCGACTATCGCGGCAATATCCGCGAGGGCGAGAGCGTGACCGGGGAGACGTTCATTCCCGAAGGCCCCACCGGCGCGCGCTTCGTGCGCCGAGTGGACTTCCGGAACGAGGCGGGCAAGGTGCTGGTCTCGGCCCGCACGACCTGGGCCATGGTCGAGATCGCCTCGCAGCGGCTGATGCGCGTACCGCCCGAGGTGGCCGCGCCTTTCTGGGGCGAGGGGGAATGATCGCCCGCGTATGAGCCCGTCGTCCCGGACTTGATCCGGGACCGCTGGCCTCGCGTCACCCAACTCTAGGCAAGGCGCCGTCCTGCAAGATGGCGCCTGAAGAATTGCCAGCGGTCCCGGATCAAGCCCGGGACGACGGGTTTATGCGGGCTTATGCGTCAGCCCAGAACCTCGCTCACCGGCACATAGTCGTAGCCAAGCTCGGTCGCGACCGCCTCGAACGTCACCTTGCCCGCATGGACGTTAAGGCCCTCGGCCAGATGAGGATCGGCCTTCAGGGCCGCCTTCCAGCCCAGGTTGGCGATCGCCAATGCATGGGGCAGGGTCACGTTGTTCAGCGCGTAAGTGCTGGTGCGCGCGACGGCGCCGGGCATGTTGGCAACGCAATAGTGGACGATGCCGTCGACCACGAACGTCGGTTCGGCATGGGTGGTGGCATGGCTGGTCTCGAAGCAGCCGCCCTGGTCGATGGCGACGTCCACCAGCACTGCGCCGGGCTTCATCGTGCCCAGCATCTCGCGCGTCACCAGCTTCGGCGCGGCGGCGCCGGGGATCAGCACGGCGCCGATCACCAGGTCGGCCTCGGCCACGCTTTCGGCGAGGTTTGCGGTGCTGGAGAAGCGGGTCTTGGCGCGCGCTTCGAAGTGGATGCCCAGGCGTTCGAGCACGTCCGGGCTACGGTCGAGGATGGTCACGTCGGCGCCGAGGCCCACGGCCATCTGCGCGGCGTTGAAGCCGACCACGCCGCCACCGATCACCGCGACCTTGCCCGGCATCACGCCGGGAACGCCGCCCAGCAGCACGCCGCGCCCGCCGTGCGCCTTCTCCAGCGCCGTGGCGCCGGCCTGGATCGACATGCGGCCCGCCACCTGGCTCATCGGCTTGAGCAGCGGCAATTGCCCGCCGGGGCCGGTCACCGTCTCATAGGCGATGGCGGTGACGCCGGACTTCACCAGGTCGGCGGTCTGTTCGGGATCGGGGGCGAGGTGCAGGTAGGTGTAGAGGATCTGGCCTTCGCGCAGCATGGCGCGCTCGCCCGCCTGCGGTTCCTTGACCTTCACCACCATCTCGCAGCCTTCGAAGACCTCCTTCGCGGTTGCGACGATCTTCGCGCCCTGGCGGGTGTAGTCGGCATCGCTGGCGCCGATGCCCTGGCCGGCGCCGCTTTCCACCCAGACCTCATGCCCGTGCGCCACGAGTTCGCGGGCGCTCTCCGGCGTCAGGCCGACGCGGTATTCGTGGTTCTTGATTTCCCTGACGGTCCCGACACGCATAATCTTCACTCCGGCAAAATTCTCTCCTGCCCGTGAGATACACCCATGGCCCTGCAAAGTTTCACCGAATTGGGCCTTGTCAGAATGGCGAACAGGAATATTTCCCAAGCTTGTAACAAACGGCAAGAGAATTTTCCATGGACCGGGCTGACCGCGCACTCATCGAAGCGTTGCAGGCGGATTCCTCGCGATCCATCGCCGAACTCGCCGCGCAAGTGAACCTGTCCTCCTCGGCCTGTCATCGCCGCATCCGGGCGCTGGAGGAACAGGGCCTGATCATGGGCTATGCCGCGCGGGTCGACGCGAAGCGGCTGGGGCTGTCGATGGAGGTCTTCGTGGAAATCACGCTGATCAGCCAGAGCCGCGAAGCCATGGAGCGCTTCGAACGCGCGGTGGGCGATTTCGACGATATCCTCGAATGTCACCTATTGTCCGGAGCGGCGGACTATCAGCTGCGCGTCGCCGCCTCGGACCTCGACCACTACGACCGCATCCATCGCGACTGCCTGGCCCGCCTGCCGGGGGTCTCCTCGATGCGGACCAGCTTTTCGCTGCGGCGGATCAAGCGGTTTCAGGGCTATTCGGTCCCCTGAAATGGCTTAATGTGCGTCGCGCAGGTCCTGGGTCAGGATATGGTCGCGGGCGGCGCGCAAGTCGCCGGTTTCGTACTGGATCGAGAGACGCTCCTTGTCGCTGGAGCGGTACATTTCCTCGGCATTGTCGATCTGTTCGACCGAAAGGCCGAGGTCTTCCAGAGCAGAGCGGGCCATGGCCACGGCCGATTCCATGACTTCGCGGACCATGAAGGTAACCGGCGCATCCATCAGCCGGATCATCGCGCGCCGGTCGTAGACGCGGGCGAGAATGCGGGCATCCGGGAATGCCTCGTGGACATTCCGGAGGAAGCTTTCGGAAAGCTGGTCGCCGTCGATGCAGAACACGATCATCTGCGCATGGCCCGCGCCCGCCTGGCGCAGCAAGTCGATGCGGGTGCCGTCCCCGAACCAGACTTTCGCGCCGAAGCCGCTGGCAACGTCGATCATCTCGATGTCAGTGTCGATCAGGGTGACCTGGATCTCGGCGGCGATCAGCACTTGCGCCACGGTCTGGCCGAAGCGCCCATAGCCGACCACCAGCGCGCTGGCGCCGTCCTTGCGGGGGCCTTCGCGGGTTTCCTTGGATGTGGGCATCTCGCGAATGCGCGCGGTCGCCATCATCAGGAACGGGGTGGTCACCATGGACAGCGTGACGATCGCGCTGAACAGGCTGGCGGCCTGCGGCTCGATCAGCCAGGCGTTCTGGGCCTGCGCGAACAGCACGAAGCCGAACTCGCCGCCCTGGCTGAGCAGCAGGCCAAGCGCGAGCGCGCTGCGCCAGTTCATCCTGAACAGCAGCCCGAGCCCGAAGATCACCGAAGCCTTCACCGCGATCAGCGCCAGGGCCATGGTCGCCACAAACAGCGGCCGTTCGGCAATGGCGGAAAGGTCCAGCATCATGCCCACGGACATGAAGAACAGGCCGAGCAGGATCGAGCGGAACGGCTCGACATCGGCTTCAAGCTCGTGGCGATAGGGCGTATCGGCCAGCATGACGCCGGCGATGAAGGCGCCCAGCGCGGTGGAAAGGCCCAGCACCTCCATCAGCGCGGCTGAGGCGATCACCGTGAACAGGGCCGCGAAGACGAACATCTCGCGCTCGCCGAGATTGCCGATCAGGCGGAACAACGGGCGGATCGCGAAGCGGCCCGCCAGGATCAGGCCGACGATGGCGGCCAGCGTCTCCAGCACCAGGATCCAGCCCGGAGGCCCCTCGGGCAAGTGCGGGTTGCGGTTCATCGCCGCGATGATCGTGATCAGCGGGATGATCGAGAGATCCTGGAACAGCAGGACCGCGAAGGAACGTTCTCCGAACGGCGTGTTCAGCCGTCCCGCGCTCTGGAGCATCGGCAGCACCTGCGCGGTGGAGGAAAGGCCCAGCGGCAGGCCCAGCGCCAGCGCGGCGGCGACGCTGAAGCCGGTCGAGTAGTAGATCACCGCCGAAACGGCGAGGCCGCAGAGCGTCACTTGCAGGAAGCCGAGGCCGAAAATCTCGTTGCGCATCCGCCACAGTCGACGCGGCGCCAGCTCCAGCCCGACGATGAACAGCAGCAGGGTGATCCCCAGTTCCGCGATCCCCAGCTTGTTCTCGGCATCGCCGACGAGACCGAAGGCGTAAGGGCCGAGAATCGCCCCTGCCAGCAGATAGCCCAGGGTGGCACCCAGGCCGAGGCGCCGGAACAGCAGGACGAAGGCCAATGCCGTGCCGAGCAGCAGGAAGCCGTCTTTCAGCAGGAAAGCCTGGGTGTGATCTTCCATCGGGGTCTTTCGGGCCGGAAGCGAAACGGTGTGGTGAAAAGGCTGCTTAGAGGCTCTCGCCGCGCTGCGTAACCCTGGATGATTGGAGGGGGAGCGTTATTCGTCGGAAGGGTGGATGTTGTTCGTCTTCCCGGACTTGATCCGGGACCGCTGGCCATGATCAGCCGAACCTTCGGCAGGGCGCCCTGCTCGCGGGGGTGCGCCTCAAGTATTGCCAGCGGTCCCGGATCAAGTCCGGGACGACGTACTGCTTAGCGTGCTACTCAGCGCGGCAGAACGCCGGTGCAGACGTATTTCAGCACCAGCCCGTCTTCCCCCGCCCATTGCACGCGGGAAACGGCGGGGCTGGCATCGCTCCAGTCGCGCAGGACCGTGCCGTTCGGCTGGACGATCCGCCAGTGATGGGACAGCACGCGGCTTCCGGCGCAGTCCACCGCGCGGTCGGTATAGAGCACGGTGCCTTGCGGATAACCGGCATTGGCGCGCAGCAGCACCTGCATCTGGCGGAACTGCCGCCCGATCAGGCCCGGCCCGACGCTGGCCTTGTCGATATAGATGCTGCGGCCGAGCGTGTTTTCCACGCTGGGCACGAACAGGCGCTGCCACTGCGGCGCCGGCTCGGCTGCAAGGGCGGGCGCTGCAAGCAGGCCCAGTAGCATCAGGCCGCGCCTCACCGATCGCATCAGAGCGGGCTGCCGTTCTCGTCGCGATAGATGTCGCGGCGGCCGACATGGTTGGCGGGGCCGACGTAGCCGTCGTTCTCCATGCGCTCCACCCACTTGGCGGCGGTGTTGTAGCCCACGCCCATCTGGCGCTGGAGCCAGGAGACCGAGACCTTCTGGTTCTCGAACACCAATTGGCAGACCTGCCGGTACTTGCGCTCTTCCGGCTGGTCCGAGGCGGTGGCGTCCAGGTCGTCGAAGCCGAACGAGCCTTCCTCGGGCTCGTTGGTGACGGCGTCGACGTAGTCGGGCTTGCCCTGGCCGCGCCAGTGATCGGCGACGTGCTCCACTTCCTCGTCCGAGACGAACGGGCCGTGGACGCGCTTCACCGGGTCGGAGCTGGGCTTGTAGAGCATGTCGCCCTTGCCCAGCAGCTGCTC
The DNA here is from genome assembly GCF_044987305.1 of Novosphingobium sp. ZW T3_23. Lineage (NCBI taxonomy): Bacteria > Pseudomonadati > Pseudomonadota > Alphaproteobacteria > Sphingomonadales > Sphingomonadaceae > Novosphingobium > Novosphingobium sp. ZW T3_23. The sequence goes on along the minus strand of NZ_JBJDRF010000019.1, from coordinate 74,514 downwards.
GGCGCCCTGTTCGCCCAGGATGGTGCGGCTGTCGATGCGGCTGGTGACGGCGAAGGACACGCGGGTCGGCAGGTTGGCCTTGATGACGCCGGTGATGACGTCGACCGAGGGGCGCTGCGTCGCCATGATCAGGTGGATGCCCGCCGCGCGGCTCTTCTGCGAGAGGCGCTGGATCAGCACTTCGATTTCCTTGCCGACGGTGACCATGAGGTCGGCCAGCTCGTCGACGATGAGGACGATCTGCGGCAGCGTCTCGTAATCGAGCTGGCGGTCCTCGTAGAGTTCCTCGCCCGTCTCGGGGTCGAAGCCGATCTGGATGCGGCGGCCGAGCGGCTTGCCCTTGGCGGCGGCGGCCCGGACCTTTTCGTTGAAGCTGGCGAGGTTGCGGACGCTGATCTCGCTCATCTGGCGATAGCGGCGCTCCATTTCCTCCACCGCCCACTTCAGCGCGCGAACGGCCTTGGGCGGTTCGGTGACGACCGGCGAGAGCAAGTGCGGAATATCGTCGTAGCTCTTGAGTTCCAGCACCTTGGGATCGACCAGGATCAGGCGGCACTGGGCCGGCGTCAGGCGATAGAGCAGCGAGAGCAGGATCGTGTTGAGGCCGACGGACTTACCCGAACCGGTGGTACCGGCGACCAGCAAGTGCGGCATCGTCGCAAGGTCTGCCACCACCGGCTCGCCGGCGATATCCTTGCCCAGGATGATCGGCAGCATGCCCTTGTGGTTGGCGAAGGCTTCGGAAGCGACCATTTCCTTGAACGAGACCATCTGCCGGTCCGCGTTCGGCAGTTCGATGCCCATCACGGTGCGGCCCGGAATCGACGAGACGCGGGCCGAGATCGCCGACATGTTGCGGGCGATATCGTCGGCCAGGCCGATCACGCGGCTGGACTTGATGCCGGGCGCGGGCTCCAGTTCGTACATGGTGACGACCGGGCCGGTGCGGACGGCGGTGATCTCGCCCTTCACATTGAAGTCGTCCAGCACCGTCTCCAGCAGGCGCGCGTTGCGCTCCAGGCTGAGCTTGTCGATCTTCGGCTGCGAGTTCGGCGGCGGATCGTTCAGCAACTCCAGGCCGGGCAGCGCGAACTTGTCGAACATGTCCTTCTGGCGATTGCCGATATTGAGTTGCGCGGGCGTGGGGCTCGCCTTGGGGTCGCTGATTTCCGGGGCCTTGCGCGGCTTTTCGGCCGGACCATCGAAGCCGGCGGGGGCGGGCGCATCGATGCGCCGGGCAGGACGCGGCTTGTCCTCGGCCTCGTCCTCCGGCTTCGCGCGCTCGGCGGCGGTGGCGGCAATCTTGGCGGGAGCAGGAGCGCCGTCCTTGTTGAGGCGGCCGATACGTCCGGGCAGGGTCAGCAGGCGCAGCCAGTCGACCGCGAAGACCTGCCCGATCAGGGCGACCCCGGCAAGCGCGCAGAGCAGCGCCAGCACGAGCTTGATCCAGCCCTGCACCACTTCGGGCGCGAATGCGGCAAGCCCGGCAATGCCCTTGGCGCCGAGCAGGCCGGTGATGCCGCCCATCGAAGCGGGCAGCACGCCGCCGGGGGCGGTGAACACCATGGACATGACGGTGGCGATCAGGGTCATGGCGATGGCCAGCACCGCCACCGGGCGCCACCAGCGCTGGTTGGAATGCTCGATCTCGTTGTCGTCCTCTTCCACCAGCAGCCAGAGCTTGCGGGCGAAGACGTAGAGCAGGGGCACGAACAGCGCGGCAACCGGACCGAACAGCACCAGCGCCCGCTCCGCCACCCAGGCGCCGACCGGACCCATCCAGTTCTGCGCCGGACCGCCCGCCGCCGTGGAAGCGGAAGGGTCTGTCTGGTGATAGCTCACCAGCGACAGCGCCAGGAACGCCATGGCCGCGAACAGCGCCAATGCCCCGCTCAATTCGGAGGCGCGGCGCAGCGAGCGCTTGAGGACGGCGCGCCAGTTCGGCTTGGTGATGCGCCGTCCTGGTGCGAGGGGCCGGGTGGCCATTGGAAATTCCCCTGAAGATCGGGCCGTTGATCAGGCCTCGGATAATGCGCCGTGGCGGGACTCGCCGTCAAGAATGGATCGGGAACAGGCTTGTGGGCTAACCGGCAAGCCCCTGGATCGCGGCCCATTTCCGCGACGGCAATGTGCGCGCCCGATGCACCGTCATGCCGCCCAGTGCAATCGCCGGGACGACGGCACGCGCCGCGAGGAGGTGGAAACGCACCCGGCCGAGCGATACGGCGCCGGGATGGGAGCGGGTCGGGAACATCGGCGAAAGCAGCACGGCATCGGCGCGGGAGCGATGGGCGGCGGCCAGTTCGCGCAGGGAATGCACGGTGACGAGACGCAGGGTTGCTGGGCCGGAGGCCAGCTTTCGGGCCGCGCCATAAGCACCGTCCGCTTTCCAGGCCCGTGCTTCCCGTGCCGATCCGGATAGCACCACGCAGTGCCCGAAACGTCGCGCGATCCGGCGGAGAACCTCGAACCGGGCGCGCCGATCGGCGGGGGGGAGATGATAGTGCCGATAGATCAGCCCCGACCCGCGTGGCAGGCGGGCGAGTGTCCGCTCCAGCAGGTGGTCGTTGCGGGCATCGCTGATCAGCCAGATATGGGGAAGAGGCGGGTGGCGGTTCGGCACGAAGACGCTATAGCAGCGCGCCATGGATCAGCCAGCAACTCCTCTCGAAGACATTCGCGCTCGCATTGCCCAGGCCGCCCGCATCGCCGGACGCGCGCCGGGATCGGTCGAACTCGTCGCCATTTCCAAGACGCATCCGGCAGAGGCCATCGCGCCGCTCATCGCCCAGGGCCAGCGCGCGTTCGGCGAGAATCGTGTGCAGGATGCCGAGGCCAAGTGGCCCGCGCTGCGCGAGGAAAACCCCGAAGTGCGGCTGCACCTCGTCGGCCAGCTTCAGTCCAACAAGGCCGAGGACGCGCTGGGCCTGTTCGATTGCATCCACTCGGTAGACCGTCCCTCGCTGGTAGCCTCGCTGGGCAAGGCGATGGACAGGACGGGGCGCCGCGTGCCTTGCTTCGTGCAGGTCAACATCGGTGCCGAGGAGCAGAAGGGCGGCTGCGCTATTTCCGAAGTGCCCGCGCTGCTGGCTTCCGCGCGCGAGGCGCAGATCCCGGTGGAAGGACTGATGTGCGTGCCGCCGCTGGGCATAGAGGCCGCGCCGTTCTTCGCGCTGCTGGCGAAGATCGCGGCGGATAACGGCGTATCGCAGCTGTCGATGGGCATGAGCGACGATTTCGAGACAGCGGTGATGCTGGGCGCAACGCATGTGCGCGTGGGCAGCGCGCTGTTCGGCGCGCGGGGTTGATTAAAGGTTTGAAGTCCTCGTCGTCCCGGACTTGATCCGGGACCGCTGGCCGCGCCACGCTGCCTCGGATGGGCAGCGGCGGCTTCACCTACATGATGACGAACCGAGAATTCGGCGTGCTCTACGTCGGCGTGACGGCGGATATCCATGCAAGAATCGTGCAGCATCGCGAAGGGCGTGGCTCGGAATTTTGCCGGAAATATGGGCTCGACCGACTGGTGCTGGTCGAGCCTCACGCTACCATTCAGGAGGCTATTGCGCGCGAGAAGCAGCTCAAGCGGTGGCGGCGTGAGTGGAAAGTCGAGCTGATCGAGAGCGCCAATCCGCTTTGGGAGGACTTGGCGGCTTACTTGTAGGTGGGTGGGCGCGGCCAGCGGTCCCGGATCAAGTCCGGGACGACGTGTTATTACCTATCACACGGGTTATTACCCGATGACTCAGCCGCGCCCGCCCCCTCAGTTCGGCGTATCCAGCTCGTTGCCGGTGAGCGTCACGACATGCAGCAGGTTCGTCGAACCCGGCGTGCCGAAGGGCACGCCCGCCAGCGCCACCAGGCGTGTGCCGGCGGCACCGAAGCCGTGGCGCAGGGCCATGCGCTTGCCCTTGGCGATCATCTCTTCGAAGCTGCCGATGTCCTTGGTGGTCACAGCGTGCGCGCCCCAGAGCAGGGCGAGGCGCCGCGCCGTCTTCGGCGAAGGAGTGAGCACCAGCATCGGCGCGGCGGGACGCTCACGCGCCACGCGGCGCGCCGAGCCGCCTGAGCCGGTGAAGACGATGATGCCCTCGATCGGCAGGGTATCAGCGATCGTCGCGCAGGAGGCGGAGAGCGCGTCGGCGGTGGTGGCGTCGGGCGGGGTGTGGGTCAGGTGGATACGCTCGCGATAAGTGGAGTCGGTCTCCACCTTCACGGCGATGCGGTCCATGATCGTCACGGCCTCTACCGGCCACTGACCCGCCGCCGTCTCGGCCGAGAGCATGACGGCATCGGCGCCGTCGTAGACGGCATTGGCGACGTCGGACACTTCCGCGCGGGTGGGCGAGGGGCTGGTGATCATCGATTCCAGCATCTGCGTGGCTACCACCACCGGCTTGCCGATCGCGCGGGTCTTGGCGATGATGTGCTTCTGGATCGGCGGCACTTCCTCGGGCAGGAGTTCCACGCCCAGGTCGCCGCGTGCGACCATGATCCCGTCCGAAAGCTCGATGATGCCATCGATCGCATCGACCGCCGCAGGTTTCTCGATCTTGGACATCAGCGCGCAGGCCCCGCCGATCAGACGGCGCGCCTCGGCCACGTCCTCGGGACGCTGGACGAAGGACAGGCCGATCCAGTCCGCGCCCTGCTCCACCGAGAAGGCGAGGTCGCGGCGATCCTTGTCGGTCAGCGCGGGGACGGGGACGATCGCGTCGGGCACGTTCACGCCCTTGCGGTCGGAGATGAAGCCGCCGACTTCGGCAGTGCAGAGGATCGAATCGGCATCCGGCCTGATCACCACCAGGCGCAGCTTGCCGTCGTCGATCAGCAGGCGCTGGCCCTTCTGGAGGATGCCGAAGAGTTCGGGATGGGGCAGGCAGACGCGGTTCTCGTCACCCGGCGTGGGATCGCGATCCAGCGTGAAGTGCGCGCCGTGGCGGATGAAGGCCTTGCCTTCCGCGAAAGTGCCGACGCGCAGCTTGGGGCCCTGGAGGTCGCAGAGGATCGCCACGGGGCGCATCAGGTCTTTTTCCACCGCGCGGATATTGGCGATGGTTTCCCGGTGGGTATCGTGGTCGCCGTGGCTCATGTTGACGCGGAAAGCGTCGGCCCCGGCTTTCAGAAGCTTGGCGATCGTCTCCTTGTCGCGGCTGGCCGGGCCCAGCGTGGCGAGGATTTTCACCTTGCGCTGGCGCTTGATCCCGCGATGGTGCGGCGAACGGCGAAACGGAGGGGTGGTTGCCAAAATCTGTCTGCCTCTCTTTCGATATTTCGGCGACATATGGCAAAGGCGGCATGACAAACCAAGGACGATCGGCAGAAATATGAACGTAAACGACCAGATCGACGAACTCGACGACGCCGTGGCCGCCGCCGCGTTCCGCCGGCTCGTGCGTCACCTCCAGACCCGTCATGACGCGCAGAACATCGACCTCATGGGCCTGGCCGGGTTTTGCCGGAACTGCCTGGCGGACTGGATCCGCGACGGCGGGTTCGCAGGCGACAAGGCGGCGGCCCGCGAAGTGATCCACGGCATGCCGTTCGGCGCGTGGAAGGACGCATACCAGACCGAAGCGACGCCCGAGCAGCTCGCGCGCATGGAGGAAAGCCTGAAGAAAAACGATCCGGCGCATTGAGTGCGCGCCGCTCGCTTTCGAGGGTGGGGTTCAGGAACTCGCCAGCTTCATCAGGACCAGTCCGATCAGGATCATGCCGGCGGCGGCAAGACGCATGGCGCTGACGGTTTCGCCCAGCATGACGATGCCGAAAATGAAGGCGCCCAGCGCGCCGATCCCGGTCCAGACCATGTAGGCCGTCCCCAGCGGCAGTACGCGCATCGACCAGGAGAGCAGGGCGAAACTGGCGAACATCGCGACGATCGTGATCACGCTGGGCCAAAGCCGGGTGAAGCCGTGCGACTGTTTCATGGCCGAAGCCCAGACGACTTCGAACAGACCGGCGATGACGAGAACAATCCAGGGCATTACGGCAACCTTCTTCAACGGGTTGCCGGGCCGTCCCGGTCTTGAAACTCCGCCGCCAATCGATTTCGGTGACGAAGGCGGGAACGTTGTCGCCGCGCCGGGGGGCTCATAGAAGAACGGGGACGGAGAGGCAACTTCGTCACTTATTCGCTGTTTGCGCACAGGATTTCCACAGCCCCCCGCTTTGCCCGAATCCGCGACTGCCGCTATCAGCGCGCGCCATACCGATTCACACCAGATTTTTCCGGAGCATTACCCGATGGCCGAAACCACCGACGATCGCCTGCGCCTGCTGATCGAGCGCGTCGAGCGCCTCGAAGAGGAAAAGAAGGGCATCTCGGACGACATCCGCGACGTCTATAACGAAGCCAAGGCCGTCGGCTACGACGTCAAGATCATGCGCCAGATCGTCCGCATCCGTAAGATGAAGCCGGACGACCGCCGCGAAATGGACATGTTGCTCGACACCTACAAGACGGCGCTCGGCATCGACTGAGCGGACTGTCTGGAAGTTCGCTGAAGGTGAATTTCCAGACAAATATCATCCTGCGCTAACCACCAAGATGCACCAGCAGCATGGTCGCCGCATTGGCGCCGGCATGCTGGAGCATCGCGGCGGGCAGGCCGATACGCTGGCGGGTGAAGCCCAGCAGCAGTGCCGCCCAGAGCTGCGGCAATACCAGCGGCAGCGACAGCATCGAGATGCTCGGATAGTTCGACAGGTGCACGCCTGCGAAGACGAGAGCAGTGATCCAGAACACTGCGGGATAGGCTGCGACATACCAGCCTGGCGGTATCCGTCGCTTGCGCAGTGCGATCCAGCCGCCGATCGCGCCGACAAGCACCACCAGCACCAATCCACTCAGCACCAGCGGAGCCGTGGCTGCCGCCGAAGCGGTCAGGACCGCGAAAATCACGCCGCCGCCCAACAGCCATAGCGCGCGGGGATAGCCGGTCTGCCAGCCGCGAAAGGCAATTTCCTCGGCCACCGGGGCGATCAGGATCGTGAACGGCAACAGCCAGCCTGACGGCAGCTTCTCGAAGGCATCCGGGGTCGGCAGTTGCATGGCCTGTTGCCAGAACGTTATCAGCGGCAGCACCACCAGTAACAGACCGCCGACATGAAGCGCCTCCAGCGTGCCCAGGGCCGCCCAGCCTTCCCGCGAGCGCAGTCCCACGGGCGCGAGGATGACCGGACGTATCAGGTAATGCGGCAGTTCGCGCAGTACGCCGAGAGAAGGACGCGGTGCGACAGGGTTGGTCCGGGTAGCCATGAGCGCAATCTAGGCCCGTTTCCTTTTCAAATCGTTTGGGCACTTGCTGTCCCGCGCCCCGCCTCACCCTGAGCAGGCTCTACGGGAACGGGCGGTTGCCCTTGGGTGCCGCCCTGTTGTAAGGCGCGCCCTGCGTCATTTGGCACATATCATTCACCGGACCTCATTGACCGGGCCTCGCGGAAATCCGCAGGCAGGCAGACGAGCGAAGCAAGAGCGGACCCATGGCAGGCCATTCCAAATTCAAGAACATCATGCACCGCAAGGGCGCGCAGGATAAAAAGCGTTCGGCGCAGTTCAGCAAGCTCAGCCGCGAAATCACGGTCGCGGCGAAGATGGGCATGCCCGACCCGGACATGAACCCGCGCCTGCGCGCCGCCGTCAACGCGGCCAAGGCGCAGTCGATGCCCAAGGACAACATCCAGCGCGCGATCGACAAGGCCAGCAAGGGCGATGCCGAGAACTACGAGGAAGTGCGCTATGAGGGCTACGGTCCCGGCGGCGTCGCCCTCATCGTCGAGGCGCTGACCGACAACCGCAACCGCACCGCCACCAACGTGCGCACCGCGTTCTCGAAGAACGGCGGCAACCTTGGCGCATCGGGCGCTGTTTCGCATGGTTTCGAGCGTCTCGGCCTGATCGAGTATCCCGGCAGCGCGGGTGACGAGGACAAGGTTCTCGAAGCCGCCATCGAAGCCGGTGCGCAGGATGTCGAAAGCGACATGGGCGATGGCGACGAGAATCCGGGCAGCCACCAGATCTGGGTGCCGGTCGATTCCCTTCACGAAGTCGCCCGCGAACTGGAAAAGGTTCTCGGCGAAGCGGAAGGCGTGAAGCTGGCGTGGAAGCCCAACCTCTCCGTGGACGTCGATGCCGACACCGCCGGCACGTTGATGAAGCTGGTCGATACCCTCGAAGACGACGACGACGTCCAGACCGTCTGGGGGAACTACGAGATCTCCGACGAAGTCATGGAAAAGCTCGGCTGATTTGGCCCATGCCGGGCTGCGAATGCGCGTTCTCTGCGCTTCCGGTGCTCACGTACTGAAGTACGCTGCGCTCCGGTTCTCGATAACGCCCATTCTCGCTCCTGCTTGGGCCAAATCTTCTGCGAGGCGGATAGCATGATCATCATCGGGCTAGATCCGGGCCTGACCTGCACGGGCTGGGGTATCGTCGCCAAGAGCGGCAGTCGCCTCAGCCACGTCGCCAACGGACAGATCCGCACCGACGCCAAGGCCGGGATGGCCGAGCGGCTGGTCGAGCTGGACGCGGCGCTTACCGACGTGATCCTCCACCATCGCCCTGATACGGGCGCGGTGGAGGAGGTCTTCGTCAACGTGAATCCGCAGTCCACGCTCAAGCTGGGCCAGGCGCGGGGCGTCGCCATGCTCTCGATCGCGCGGGCTGGCCTGCCGGTGGCCGAATATTCCACCAAGGTCATCAAGAAGGCGCTGGTCGGCACCGGCGGCGCCGACAAGAAGCAGATCCAGCACATGCTCAAGGTCCTGCTGCCCGGCGTGAAGCTGGCGGGCGAGGACGCCTCGGACGCGCTGGCCGTGGCCATCACCCATGCGAACATGCTCGGCAGCCATCGCTGATCCCGATGCCGCGCCGCGCATCAACAGCCATGGCTTGACGGGGCTGGCGCGGGGCGATTGTTCCTGCCATAGGAACAAACCATGATCGCCAAGCTTACAGGTCTGCTCGACGACACCGGCCCCGACTGGGCGATCATCGACGTCAATGGCGTCGGTTATCTCGTCCATTGTTCGGCGCGGACGCTCGACCATCTCGGCATCCGGGGGGACAAGGTCGTCGTCCATACCGAGATGCAGGTTTCCGAAACCGACCAGCGCCTCATCGGCTTCACCAGCGGCGCGGAACGCAACTGGTTTCGCCTGCTGACGGCGGTGCAGGGCGTCGGTTCGAAAGTGGCGCTGGCGATCCTTTCGGCGCTGACCACCGAGGAATTGCAGCGCGCCTGCGCGGGCGGCGACAGCGCCATGGTAGCGCGCGCCAACGGTGTCGGGCCGAAGCTGGCGAGCCGCATCGTCAACGAGTTGAAGGACAAGGCGGGCGGCATGCCCACAGCGCCCGGAGCACCGGGCCTTGGCGCCGTCTCGGCACCGGCCGGCTTCTCCAGCGCCGATGCGGTTTCCGCTCTCCAAAACCTCGGCTTCAAGCCCGCCGTCGCCAGCATGGCGGTCGGCAAGGCGGTGGAAGAACTGGGCGAGGATGCCGGGCTCAACGATCTCGTCCGCGTGGCACTGAAAAAGGCTGCCGGGTGATCACGCCGCTTCACCAAACACCACGTCATCCTGAACTCGTTTCAGGATCCATTTCTCGACAGACGCCGAGCCTATGACCGATAACCCCATCCTCACGCCCACGCGCCAGCCTGAGGACGCCGATGCGGCGCTGCGGCCCAAGACCTTGGCCGAATTCGTCGGACAGGCGGCGGCGAAGGACAACCTTCGCGTCTTCATCGAAAGCGCCAAGTCGCGGCGCGAGGCGATGGACCATACGCTGTTCTTCGGTCCGCCGGGCCTCGGCAAGACCACGCTGGCGCAGATCGTCGCGCGCGAACTGGGCGTGGGGTTCCGCGCCACGTCCGGGCCGGTCATCGCCAAGGCGGGCGATCTTGCCGCGTTGCTGACCAATCTCGAACATGGCGACGTGCTGTTCATCGACGAGATCCACCGCCTCAATCCCGTGGTCGAGGAAGTGCTCTATCCGGCGATGGAAGACCGCGCGCTCGACCTGATCATCGGCGAGGGCCCCTCGGCGCGATCGGTGCGCATTGACCTCCCGCCCTTCACCCTGGTCGGCGCAACGACCCGGCAGGGTCTGTTGCAAACGCCGCTGCGCGACCGTTTCGGCATTCCGGTAAGGCTGCAGTTCTACACCGTGGAGGAACTGGAAAAGGTCGTCACGCGCGGGGCGGGCCTGCTGGGCATCGGCATGGACAAGGGCGGGGCGACTGAAATCGCCCGCCGTGCGCGCGGAACGCCGCGCGTGGCGGGCCGGCTGATGCGCCGGGTGCGCGATTTCGCTCATGTAGCGGGCAGCGATGTCATCACCCACGAGATCGCGGACGATGCCCTGACGCGGCTGGAAGTCGATTCCATCGGCCTCGACGCGCAGGACCGCCGTTATCTCAAGATGATCGCGGGGATCTACAAGGGCGGGCCGGTCGGCGTCGAAACGCTGGCGGCCGGCCTGTCCGAGCCGCGCGACACCATCGAGGAAGTGATCGAGCCCTATCTGATCCAGCTCGGGCTGATCGCGCGAACGGCGCGGGGGCGCTGCCTCAACGATCATGGCTGGCAGCACCTCGGCATGACTCCGCCCAACGGCGGTCCCCAAGGCGGCCTTTTCGATTCGGACGGAGACTGATCAAGGGACGTTTTTCGCGCAATAAACTGTCGGGCGCGTTTACAGATGGGCGGTCCGACAGTCCCGCTTCGGCACAGCTTCTCGGTTACCTCCGAAAACTAACGCATTTTCTGCATCGGCACTGTCGAATCTCGGTAAATGCCATTGTTCCGTTAGCCTCTCTCTGCGTTTGTTGAGTTCAAGTCGGCTCCGATTTTTCCCTGTGGGATATATTTCGGAGGGAGCGGGGCCGAACGGAACGAAGAGAGAGACGATCATGTCGGTTCGGATGGCCCTCGCTAAATTGTCTGCCTGCGCAGCGGGCTGCGCCATCATCGGTGGCGGTGCGGTGCATGTCGCCGAGACGCAGAGCAAAAAGGTCGAGTACCGCAAGGTCAAGCAGGCCAAGACCGCCAAGCCGGTGCGCCCGGCCAAGCGGCTGGTGCGCAAGGATCCGCCGCGCGAGATAAGCCGCGCGCGCCGTATCATCGATCGTCCGGCCATGCCGCAGACGGCCTATGTGCCGCTGCCTCCCGCTTATGTCCCGCCTGCGCCGGCCCCGGTCTATGCCGGCGGCGGAGGCGGCGCACCCGCCGTGATCGGCGGTGGCGGCGGTGGTTTCGGCGGCTTCGGAGGAGGCTTCTTCGGAGGGTTCTTCGGGGGCGGCGGGTCTGGCGGCGGCAATGTCATCATCTCGTCCACCTCCAGCGGCGGTTCGACTTCCAGCTCGTCCTCGACCGGGGGGCTGACGACCACTGGCGGATCGACTTCGACGTCCAGCTCCACGGGCGGCCTTACCACGACCACCACGGGCGGCTCGACCTCCACCTCCAGTTCGACGGGCGGCCTGACCACGACGACGACCACGGGCGGCATCACCTCGACCACCACGTCTTCCAGTTCGGGCGACGTCTCGACCAGCACCAGTACGTCGAGTTCCTCGTCCACCTCGTCCTCGACCTCTTCGAGCACGTCGTCATCGAGTTCGACGTCTTCCTCCACCTCCGGTTCGTCCTCGACGTCGACCTCGTCCGGCGGGGGCAATCCGCCGCCTACCGATCCGCCGACCGACGTTCCCGCGCCGCCGATGCTCATCCTGTTCGGTGCCGCCGCCGCCGCAGTGATCGGCCGCCAGCGTCTGGCCCGCAAGAAGTCCGCCTGAGGGGGCAGCCAGCCAAGAGCCGCGCAAGCTGGCCGGGCTGGAGAAGGGGTGAGCGTCGGGGGCGCTCACCCCTTTTTCGTGTCCTGCTCCTGCCGTGATCGGCAAACCGGTGTCATCCTGAACTGGGTTCAGGATCCATCGCGCCGCCCGCACTGTCCCTTGATCAGCAAGACGCCGTTCCCGCGCTTTGTTGCCGCTGTCCGGGGCAGGCTGTGAAATGGATCCTGAACCCAGTTCAGGATGACGAGGGATCGGAGGTCGGTCGGGCGCGCGCGTCCGGCAGCGGTCGCCCAACGAAAAACCCCGCCCCGCGTGAGCGCGGGACGGGGTTTTTTCTCAGCCTTGCGGCTGGCTGCGTTTTAGGCAGCCAGCTTGCGCAGCACGTACTGCAGGATGCCGCCGTTGTTGAAGTATTCCACTTCGTTGGCGGTATCGATGCGGCACAGCGCGGTGAAGGTGAAGGTCGAGCCATCCGGACGGGTGACTTCGACTTCCACGTCCTGGCGCGGCTTGAGGCTGGCGACGCCCTTGATCGTGAAGGCGTCGTCGCCGGTCAGGCCGAGCGACTGGCGGCTGTCGCCGTCCTTGAACTGGAGCGGAAGCACGCCCATGCCGACCAGGTTCGAGCGGTGGATACGCTCGAAGCTCTCGACGATCACGGCGCGAACGCCGAGCAGGTTGGTGCCCTTGGCCGCCCAGTCGCGCGACGAACCGGTGCCGTACTCCTTGCCGGCCACGACCACCATCGGCGTGCCCTGCTCCTTGTACTTCTGCGCGACGTCGTAGACCGGCAGAACCTCTTCACCGAAGCGGCTCATGCCGCCTTCGATGCCGGGGACCATCTCGTTGCGGATGCGGATGTTGGCGAACGTGCCGCGCATCATGACTTCGTGGTGGCCACGGCGCGAACCGTAGGAGTTGAAGTCCGCCTTGGCGACCTGGTGCTCCATCAGCCACTGGCCCGCCGGGCTGTCGGCCTTGATCGAGCCGGCCGGCGAGATGTGGTCGGTGGTGATCGAATCGCCGAGGATCAGCAGGGGCTTGGCCTCGATGATGTCGTTCACCGGCGCCGGGGTCATTTCCATGCCCTCGAAGTACGGTGGGTTGGCGACATAGGTCGAACCGGCGCGCCACGAGTAGGTGTCAGAACCGACGACGTTGATCGCCTGCCAGTGCTTGTCGCCCTTGTAGACGTCCGCATAGCGGGCCTGGAACATACCGCGGTCGACGCAGGCGTTCATCGTGGTGCTGACTTCGAGGTTGGTCGGCCAGATGTCCTTGAGGAACACGTCGTTGCCGTCCTTGCTGACGCCGATCGGGGTGGTGGTGAAGTCTTCCACCACGGTGCCCTTGAGAGCGTAGGCAACGACCAGCGGCGGCGAGGCCAGGAAGTTGGCGCGCACGTCCGGCGAGACGCGGCCTTCGAAGTTGCGGTTGCCCGAGATCACGGCGCTGGCGACCAGGCCGTTCTCGTTGATCGCCTTCGAGATCGGCTCTGCGAGCGGGCCCGAGTTGCCGATGCAGGTGGTGCAGCCGTAACCGACGAGGTTGAAGCCGATGTTGTCGAGGTGCGACTGGAGGCCGGCCTTTTCGAGGTAGTCGGTGACGACCTGCGAACCCGGCGCCAGCGAGGTCTTGACCCAGGGCTTCGGCTTCAGGCCCAGCTCGTCGGCCTTCTTGGCGACGAGACCGGCGGCAACCAGCACGCCCGGATTCGAGGTGTTGGTGCAGCTGGTGATGGCGGCGATCATGACGTCGCCGTCACCGATGTCGAAGTCCTTGCCTTCCACGGGAACGCGGGCGGCGGTCTTCTTGTAGGTCTCGGCCATGTCCTTGTTGAACACGTCGTCCACGTCGGGAAGCGCGACCCAGTCCTGCGGACGCTTCGGGCCGGCGAGCGAGGGCACGACGGTCGACATGTCGAGTTCGAGGGTCGAGGAGAAGATCGGGTCGGCGGCGGCCGGGTCGATCCAGAAGCCCTGCTCCTTGGCATAGGCTTCGACGAGGGCGATCTGCTCTTCCTCGCGGCCGGTGAGGCGCAGGTAGTCGATCGTCTTGTCGTCGATGCCGAAGAAGCCGCAAGTGGCGCCGTATTCCGGGGCCATGTTGGCGAGCGTCGCACGGTCGGCAAGGCTCAGCGAGGCAAGGCCCGGGCCGAAGTATTCGACGAAGCGGCCGACCACGCCGTGCTTGCGCAGCATGGCGGTGCAGGTCAGCACGAGGTCGGTGGCGGTCACGCCTTCCTTCAGTTCGCCGGTCAGCTTGAAGCCGACGACTTCGGGGATGAGCATCGAGACCGGCTGGCCGAGCATCGCGGCTTCCGCCTCGATGCCGCCGACGCCCCAGCCCAGCACGCCCAGGCCGTTGACCATGGTGGTGTGGCTGTCGGTGCCGACGCAGGTGTCGGGATAGGCGACCAGTTCACCGTTCTGGTCCTTGCTGGACCACACGGTCTTGGCGATGTTCTCCAGGTTGACCTGGTGGCAGATGCCGGTGCCCGGGGGAACGGCATAGAAGTTGTCGAGCGACTTGGAGCCCCACTTGAGGAAGTCGTAGCGCTCCATGTTGCGCTGGTATTCGATTTCCACGTTCTCTTCGAACGCCTTGGGATGGCCGAATTCGTCGACCATGACCGAGTGGTCGATGACGAGGTTCACGGGGACCAGCGGGTTGATCTTGCTGGTGTCGCCGCCGAGGGTGGCGATGGCATCGCGCATGGCGGCAAGGTCGACCACGCAGGGCACGCCGGTGAAGTCCTGAAGCAGAACGCGGGCCGGGCGGTACTGGATTTCCTCGCCCGTGGCAGGGTTCTTCTGCCAGTCGGCAATCGCCTGGATGTCCTTGGTGGCGACGGTGAAGCCGCCGTCCTCGAAGCGCAGCAGGTTCTCGAGAAGGACTTTCATCGAGAACGGAAGGCGCGAAACGTCGCCGATCTTTTCGGCGGCCTTCTTGAGGGAGTAGTAGGCGATCTGCTTGCCGCCGACTGTCATGGTGCTGCGGGTGCCGAGCGTGTCCTGTCCGACCTGGGTCATTTGGGTATTATCCCCTTCTGTATGGAGCGTGCCACGGTTGAAGCGCAGCTATCCCGAAACCCACTAGCCCAGGTTGCGGAAATGATCGCCGTGCTGCATCGCGACAAGCGGATTCTTCGGCCCCGCCGATGCGCGCTCGCGGCCATAAGGTCAAGGGGGCGCGGCGTGGTGACTAGGACTCCACTTTTGCGTTTCTTGCACCTATCCAGCAGCCGATAACGATCGTTATCGCACCGGCAACAGTCGGGAGATCGAGCCGCTCCCCGAACATGAGCCAGCCCAGCAGCGCGGCCCAGAGAAAGCCGGTATATTCGATCGGCAGCAGCACTTGCGTCTCGGCGCGGGCATAGCCCCAGGACAGGAACAGCAGCGCGGCTGTGGCCAGGGCTGCCCCGGCCAGGATCAACAGGAGGCTGTGAGGATCCGGTATCACCGGCAGCCACGGCGCGAAGATCAGAAAAATCAACGAAACCAGAAGGTTCTGGAACTGCGCGATCTCCACCGGCCCGGCAAGCAGCGCCTGCTTGCGCTGGAGGACGAGGTTCATCGCGTAGAACCCCGCCGAAAGCAGCACGGCCATGGTGCCCTCGACCGCCTGATCCGAGTACGTGCCCGAACCGAACCGTCCCAGGGCGATCACCATCACCCCGGCAATGCCGAGAAGCGAAGCGAGGACGGCCTTGGGGCGGATCGTTTCGCCCAGGACCAGCGCCGCGAAATAGAGGGCAATGATCGGAGAAACGAAGGAAATCGCGATTCCCTCGGCCATAGGAATTCGTACGAGGCCATAGAAAAAGAGTGCAGCCATCGCCGATGTGATCGCCGCGCGCAGGGCATGGACCTTCAGCACGGGGCGCGAGGGCATCGGCCGACCGACCATGAGCCAGAGCGGAAACGTCAGGAGGGTGCCGAAAAGATTGCGCAAAAGCAGCGCCGTATAGACCCCTACCGCGATCGAGGCGCCCTTGATCATGGCGTCCATGGCGCTGAAGGTGGCGATACCTGCCACTACCGCGAGCACCGGCAGAACGGGCCCGTGATCTCGGGAATCGGGGTTTGCACCTGTGCTCATCGCGTGGTGGCTGTTGCGGCCCGAGCGCTCGCGCGCAAGCGGCAATGCACGCAATTCATCGCAGCGACAGGCGAAATCCTTGAAGAAAGGATTATATGGGGGCAAAGCGGGATACCAGTTGCAGCCGATTTTTCGCGGCTGCGTTTCCTCCCATATCACTCCAGCATTACCAAGGGCGGGTTCAGATCAAGATGGCGAGTTTGAAGAGCATCGGTTGCAGCGTGCTGGCGGTCGTGGCGGCGACGGGTCTTGTTGCGCAACCTGCCCTGGCCCAAAAATCCCAAGCGAAGACGCAATCAGACGCAAAGACGCAGTCAGAAGCGAAGACCGAAGCGGCGAAGAAGGATGCGGGCAAGAAGAAGACCGTCTCTTCGCCGACGTCGATCCTGCCGACTACGCAACCGACCGCGACGCCAACCCCTTCGGCCAAGGCCTCCTCGAAGCCGAAAAGCCAGCAGGCGGTTCAGCCCGTGGTCCCGCCGGTCGCCGTGCCCACCGCGGTCCCCATGGTTTCGCAGCCCATGGTGCAGGATACGATCCTGGCCGAGCCGGTCATGGCCTGGTCGCTGGCCGATGCGAAGGCGCTGCTCTCCACCGTCGAATATATCGGCAAGGAAGGCCTGATCCCCGCCGACTACCAGCCATCGGCCCTGCGCGCCGCCGTCGCCAAGGGCGAGGGTGACGAACTCGACGCGCTGGCGAGCCGCGTGTTCGGCTGGCTGATCGAGGATCTGCGCGACGGCCGGACGCCGATGACGGCGCGCGTCCAGTGGTTCGCCGTCGATCCCGATCAGGACCTCATGCCCACCGCGCAGATCATGGCCCAGGCGCTTTCCGAGCACGACGTGCCCGGTGTGGTCGCCAAGCTGGCGCCGACCAATCCGGATTATGCCGCACTCAAGGCGGACCTCAACGCCACGCCCATGGCCAACAAGACGCGCCGCGCGCTGATCCAGGCCAACATGGACCGCTGGCGCTGGCTGGCCCGCGACCTCGGCGACGTCTACCTCATGACCAACGTGCCGGAGTTCCAGCTGCGCCTGGTGGTCAAGAACAAGATCATCCGCAGCTACAAGACCGTGGTCGGCAAGCCCGGCCGCACGGCGACGCCGCAGTTGGCCGAGACGGTGAGCGCGGTCGTGTTCAACCCCACCTGGACGGTGCCGCAGTCGATCGTGAAGGGCGAAGGCCTCGGCGCGAAAGTGCTGAACAATCCCGGCTGGGCGCGCTCGGCCGGTTACAAGGGCACCAAGAACGGCGACGGCACGATCACCGTCGTCCAGCAGCCGGGCCCGAACAACTCGCTGGGCCTGATGAAGATCGACATGCCCAACCCGCACGCGATCTATTTCCACGACACGCCCGCCAAGCAGTATTTCAACTCGGAAGTGCGCGCCTTCAGCCACGGCTGCATCCGCACCGAGCGCGCCGTGGAACTGGGCATGACCATGGCGATCCTGGGCGCGCAGAAGTCGGCCACCGAGGCGGCCGAAATCTCGCGCTCCGGCAAGTATACCAAGGTCGAGATGACCCGGACCTTCCCGGCCTACCTGACCTACTTCACTTACGCCCGCTCGATCGACGGCCAACTCAAGCCGTTCACCGATCTCTACGCCCGCGACAAGCCGGTGCTCGACAGCTTCGCCGCCGCGCGCCAGCTCAAGACCACCCAGCGCGCGAGCGAGGAAGAAATCATCAAGCTCGACAATCCGCTCTGATGCATTTCACGGCCCCCGGTTAACGCGAGAGCGATAGCCGGGGGCTTGCCTCCCTCCCTCCCGGTGGCCACCTAGATTGGCAGGAATGGCCGGGAGACGAAGGATGAGCGAGCAGACCACCGGCAGCGATGCCCGGATCGAGGAAGCCACTGCGCGCATCGTCGAACTGGAAGCCGAACTGGAAGCTTCGGGCACCACCACCCGCAAAGCCGCCGAACTGGCGCGGGCCAAGGCGCTGCTGCATGATTGGGTGGAAAGCGTCGTCGCGGTGGTGGCGACGCCGGGCGTGGGCCGCGCCGTCCTGATCCACGAAAACGGCACGGAATCCCGCATTGCCTCGCCGGACCTGCCGTTCCGGCTGGCCATCCCGGTTTCTTTCGAACCTCGCGAAGGTTAGACGGGAAACCGGCGCCGCAATTGCACCAGTGTCTGGTCCAGGCTGGAAAGATAGCGCGAACGGTCGGTCTTGCCGAAAGGCGGCGGTCCGCCCACTACGTCGCCGCCGGCCCTGAGGTCGGCCATGATCGCCCGCGTGGCTATGGCGCCGCCGATGGATGCCGTGGTGAAGGGCTTGCCGTTGGGGGCCAGCACTTCCGCGCCAAGCTTGAGGCAGCGGTCCGCCAGCAGAATGTCGGCGGTGATGACCACGGTGCCGGGCGCGGTGTTCTCGACGATCCAGTCGTCGGCGGCATCGAAAGCGTCGCTCACCAGCTTGCGCGAGATCAGCGGCGACTGCGGCACGCGGATCGGGCTGTTGCTCACCACCACGACCGGCACTTTGTAGCGCGCGGCGACTTTGTAGGTTTCGTCTTTCACCGGGCAGGCGTCGGCGTCGATCAATATGCGGATCATGCGGGCTCCTAGAGCATTTTCTAATCAGGTGGAATCACCTGATGACTCGGAAAATGCGTCAACCAGAAGGTCGGAGCAGTTGATCCGATGTAATCGGATCGGAAACTGCTCAAGCGCCCTCGCGGGCGGATTGCGAATGGCGGTAACGGCGTTGGCTTGAAAAGATCGTCGTCCCGGACTTGATCCGGGACCGCTGGCCGAGCCGCGCCTAACTCTGGGCAGGGCAATCGGCTTGCCCAGAGGCGTGTCATCGCAAGGGTGTGCCTAAAGATTTGACAGCGGTCCCGGATCAAGTCCGGGACGACGGCTGATCCGGGTTGGTTCAAAACTGCCGCAGCACGCCGAGAAACGCCTCGCCATAGGCTTCCAGCTTGCGAGCACCAATGCCGCCGATCTCGCCAAGCTCAGCCAACGAGGAAGGACGCGCGGCGGCCATTTCGCGCAAGGTGGCGTCGTGGAACACCACATAGGGCGGCACCCCGGCCTCTTGCGCGAGATCGCGGCGAAGTGCGCGTAGAGCGTCGAACAGTGGATCGCCCACGGGATTGGCGCCGCTGTCCGCCGCGCCGCGTCCGCCGCGCCGTTTCTTCTCGCGCTTGGGCGGAACGACGATCAGGACCGAGGCTTCGCCCTTGAGGATTTCGCGCGCGTCGCCGCCCAGCGACAGGCCGCCGTGCTCGGTCGGCAGCAGGCTGCCGCGCGCCTGGAGCGCACGGGCAAGAGGCTTGAGCAGCGGCTGCTCTTCAGCGGTGAGAATGCCGAAGACCGAAAGCTGGTCGTGCCCGCGCTGGAGCACGCGGTCGTCGCTGGCGCCGGTCAGCACTTTTTCGAGATGGCCCAGGCCATAGCTCTGGCCAGTGCGATAGACCGCCGACAGCAGCTTGCGGGCCAGTTCGGAAACATCGATCACGCCCGCCGGTTCGAGGCAATTGTCGCAATTGCCGCAAGTCTGCGCGGGCGTCTCTCCGAAATGCCGGAGTAGCACGGCGCGGCGGCATTCGGCTGTTTCGACAAGCCCGGCCAGGGCATCGAGACGCTGGCGTTCGCTTTGCAGGCGGTGCGGCTCGATCTCGGAAAGGCGCTGGCGGGCGCGGGCGAAATCGTCGGCACCCCAGAACATCACCGCCACGGAGGGATCGCCGTCGCGTCCGGCGCGGCCGGTTTCCTGGTAATAGGCCTCGATCGACTTGGGGATGCCCGCGTGGGCGACGAAGCGCACGTCCGGCTTGTCGATGCCCATGCCGAAGGCGACCGTGGCCACCATGACCATGTCTTCCGAAGCGACGAAAGCCGCCTGGTTGCGGGCGCGCACTTCGGGATCGAGCCCGGCGTGATAGGGCAGGACGCGGCGGCCGGTGGCCGAGGCGAGCGATTCCGCCAGTTGTTCCACGCGGGCGCGGGTGGGGGCGTAGACGATGCCGGGGCCGGGGTTCTCTTCCATCACCGCCTTCAGCTGCCGCATCGCATTGTCGCGTGGGCGGATGGTGTAGCGGATGTTGGGGCGGTCGAACCCGGCGACGATCAGGCCTTCCTCGGGGATGCCGAGCTGGGCGAGGATGTCGGTGCGGGTGTGATGGTCTGCCGTGGCCGTCAGCGCGAGGCGCGGGACTTCGGGGAAAGCTTCGAGCAGCGGCCTTAGCAGCCGATAGTCGGGGCGGAAATCGTGCCCCCATTCGGAGACGCAGTGCGCTTCGTCGATGGCGAAGAGGGCGACGCGCGACTGTTCCAGCAGTTCGCGGAAATGCGGCTGGCTGGCGCGCTCGGGGGCAATGTAGAGCAAGTCCAGCTCGCCCGCGCGGAAGCGGTCCATGGTGAGGCCGCGATCGGCATCGGCGCTGGTCAGGGTGGCGGCGCGGATGCCGTTGGCGGTGGCCGAGCGCAACTGGTCGTGCATCAACGCGATCAGCGGGGAGACGACGACGCAGGTTCCTTCCAGCATCACTGCCGGAAGCTGGTAGGTCAGCGACTTGCCCGCGCCGGTGGGCATGACGGCCAGGGTCGAACGGCCCGATAGCGCGCGGGTGACGACCTGTTCCTGCACGCCGCGAAAGGCATTGAACCCGAAGGTGGCGTGGAGCGCTTCGTGCGCGTCAGGCAGGAGGTCGGCGGATTGCACGCCAGCGCTTATGGCAGAGCGATGACGGGTCTGAAAACCGCTGAACCGATGATTTCCTCCGTTTCCGCCGCAATACCTTGCGATTCGACCGCGCGAGTAGTCGAAATGGTGCCAACGAGATCAGAGGAGAGAGATATGGCAGGTCGCGTGGCGGTCGTGACGGGGGCAAGCTCGGGAATCGGACTGGAGACGGCGCGGGCTCTGGTGGGGCAGGGGTTCCGGGTGATCGGTGTGGGCCGCGATCCGGGGCGCTGCGTCGAGGCGGAGGCCGATCTGGTCGCGAGCGGAGCACCCGTCGAGATGCTGCGCGCCGATCTTTCGCTGCTGGCCGAGGCCGAGCGGCTGGCGCAGGAGATCGCGGGCAAGGTCGATCGGATCGACGTTCTTGTGAACAATGCTGGCGGCATGGCGCGCGAGCAGGTGATGACCGGGGAGGGCTTCGAGGCGAATTATGTCGCCAATTTCCTCGCGCCATTCGTGTTGACCGCGCGTTTGCTGCCCCTCTTGCGCAAGGCTGCGGAGCAGGCCCCCGAAGGCAGCGTCAGGATCGTCAACACGGCGTCCGACGGGAGCGAGATGATCCCCGGCATCAATCTTGCCGACTTGCAGAACCTCGGCAACTGGAACCCGGGCGCGGCCTATTGCAGCGGAAAACTGGCCAACGTGCTCCACGCAAGGGCGCTGGCGCCGCGCCTGGCGGCAGACGGGATCGTCGCGCATTCGGTGCATCCGGGCACAGTTGGCAGCAACTTCTTCTCGCATACGCCCGACAGCGTGCAGGCGGCCTATGGCGACGCGCCGAAACTCACCACGGCGCAAGGCGCGGATACGGTGATCTGGCTTGCCACGGCAGAGGAGCCGGGCCGGTCCAGCGGGAACTACTGGTTCGAACGCGCGCCGCGAAAGCCCAATCCTCTGGTCGAGGATGAGGCTTTCGTGGAAGCATTCTGGCAGGCGGCGGAAACGCTGGCGGGGCGTCCGGGCACCTGAGGGAGGCCCCGCCCTTCTACTATAAGATGCCCTAGTCGAGGTTCGGGCGCAGCCAGCGCTCGGCCACGGCAACGTCCACGTCGCGCCGGTCGGCATAGTCTTCCAGCTGGTCGCGGCCGATGCGGGCGACGCCGAAATACTGGCTTTCCGGGTGGCCGAAATAGAAGCCCGAGACGGCGGCCGTCGGGAGCATGGCCTGGCTTTCGGTCAGGGTGATCCCGGCGTTGTCCTGTGCCTTGAGCAGGTCGAACAGGATCGGCTTCAGCGAGTGGTCGGGACAGGCCGGGTAGCCGGGCGCCGGGCGAATGCCGCGATATTCCTCGCGGATCAGCGCCTCGTTGGTGAACTGTTCGTCGGGCGCATAGCCCCAGAGCGTGGTGCGGACATGGCCGTGCAGACGCTCGGCGAAGGCTTCGGCGAAACGGTCGGCCAGGGCCTTGAGCAGGATGTCCGAGTAATCGTCGTGCGCGGCCTGGAAGCGTTCGAGGTGCGGTTCGATGCCGTGAATGCCGACCGCGAAGCCGCCCAGCCAGTCGCCCGCCGGATCGACGAAGTCGGACAGGCAGTAGTTCGCGCGGCCGCGGCTCTTCTTGAACTGCTGGCGCAGGAACGGCAGGCGCACGAAGTCAGGGCCTTCGTGAACGCCCTGCTGGATGGCGTCGTAGATGACCTGCGGATCCATGGCGCCGGTGCCGAGGATAACGTCGTCGCCCTTGGTTGCGGCCGGCCAGAAGGCGCAGACGCCCTTGGCGGTGAGCCACTTTTCCTCGACGATCCTGGCGAGCATGGCCTTGGCGTCCGCGAACAGGCTGCGGGCGCTTTCGCCCACCACTTCGTCATTGAGGATCGCAGGATAGGTGCCCGCGAGTTCCCAGGCGCGGAAGAACGGCGTCCAGTCGAAAGTCTCGACCAGTTCGTTGAGATCCCATTCCTCGAAGACATGGAGGCCGGGCTGGAGCGGTGCGCCGGGCTTCTGCGTGAAGTCTGCGCCGAAGGCATTGGTCCGGGCGGCGGCGATCGAAAGCAGTTCGCTCTGCCCCTTGCCTTCGCGGGCGACGCGGACCTTCTCGTACTCGTCGGCCACGGAGGCGACGAAGGGCTCGGCCTGGGTGTCGGAGAGGAGCTGGGAGGCGACGCCGACCGCGCGGCTGGCGTCCAGCACATGGACGACCGGACCCTTGTAGGCGGGGTCGATGCGCAGGGCGGTGTGGACCTTGGAGGTGGTGGCCCCGCCGATCAGCAGCGGAATGTTCATTTCGGCACGCTGCATTTCCTCGGCCACGGTCACCATCTCGTCGAGCGAGGGGGTGATGAGACCGGAAAGACCGATGATGTCGGCCTCGTTCTCGTTGGCCGATTCGAGGATCTTCGACCAGGGCACCATGACCCCGAGATCGATCACTTCGTAGCCGTTGCACTGGAGCACGACGCCGACGATGTTCTTGCCGATGTCATGCACGTCGCCCTTGACGGTGGCCATGATGATCCGGCCCTTCGCCTTGGTCTTGGCGTCCTTCTCCGCCTCGATGAAGGGGATGAGGTGGGCCACGGCCTTTTTCATGACGCGCGCGGACTTCACGACCTGCGGCAGGAACATCTTGCCCGAGCCGAACAGGTCGCCAACGACGTTCATGCCGCCCATCAGCGGGCCTTCGATGACCTCGATGGGCCGACCGCCGCGTTCGGCGATCGCCGCGCGGGCTTCCTCGGTATCCTCGACCACATAGGCATCGATGCCGCGCACCAGCGCATGTTCGATCCGCTTCACCACGTCCCAGCCGCGCCATTCCTCGGCGGCCTTCTCGGCGACGGTGTCCTTGCCCTTGTAGCTTTCGGCCAGTTCGATCAGGCGTTCGGTGGAGGTCTTGCCGTCCTCGCCCACGCCGGGGCGGCGCATCATGATGACGTCTTCGCAGGCTTCGCGCAGGGCGGGGTCGATCTGGTCGTAGACGTCGAGCTGCCCCGCGTTGACGATCGCCATGTCGAGCCCGGCGGGGATCGCGTGGTAGAGGAACACCGAGTGCATGGCGCGGCGCACCGTCTCGTTGCCGCGGAACGAGAACGAGAGGTTGGAAAGGCCGCCCGAGAAGTGGACGTGCGGGCAGGCCTTGCGGATCTCGACTACGGCCTCGATGAAGTCCAGCCCGTAGCGGTCGTGCTCCTCGATGCCGGTGGCGACCGCGAAGACGTTGGGGTCGAAGATGATGTCCTCGGGCGGGAAGCCGATGCCGGTCAGCAGGTTGTAGGCGCGCGAGCAGATCTCGATCTTGCGCTCGCGGGTGTCGGCCTGGCCGGTCTCGTCGAAGGCCATGACCACGACGGCGGCGCCGTATTCCATGCACTTGCGTGCCTGGGCCAGGAACGGCTCGACGCCTTCCTTCATCGAGATCGAGTTGACGATCGGCTTGCCCGACACGCACTTGAGCCCGGCCTCGATGACCTCCCACTTGGAGCTGTCGATCATCACGGGCACGCGGGCGATGTCCGGCTCGGCGGTGATCAGCTTGAGATAGGTCGTCATCGCGTGGACCGCGTCGAGCAGGCCCTCGTCCATATTGACGTCGATCACCTGCGCGCCGTTTTCTACCTGCTGGCGAGCCACTTCGATGGCGGCGGGATAGTCACCGGCCATGACCAGTTTCTTGAACCGGGCGGAGCCGGTGACGTTGGTACGCTCGCCGATGTTGACGAAACGGGCGCCGGAATGAATCGAGGTCATGGTCTGTCGTTCTCGTTGAATCAGTTCGCGAGGCTCAGGGCGAGCACGTAATCGTCGTAGGTCTTGCCGCCGACGTCGAAAGTCCGGGTGCCGATCGTCTGGAAGCCGTGCTTGGCGTAGAAGGCGAGGGCGCGGTGGTTGTCGTTCTTCACGCCCAGCAGCAGGCGCTTGTGGCCGAGGGCTGTCGTCGCTTCGCGCACGATGCGCATCATGGCGCCCGCCATCATCGATCCCTGGAAGCGCGAGAACAGGTAGATGCGCTTGAGTTCGAGATCGCCCTGCTGCGCGAGTTCCAGTTCGGGGGCGCAGATCAGGGCATAGCCGACCGGGGCATGGCCCGGCTCGACTTCGGCCAGCCAGGCCTTCGCGCCTTGCGCCAGGTACTTGCGGTAATTCTCCGCAGAGTGCTGCCTGCGGCAATGCGCCACGATTCCCGCACCGTCCACGAAGCCTGCGAAGCTTTCGAGGAACGTCGCAGAAGCCACCAGCGCAAGCGCTTCGGCATCGTCGGCCGTGGCCGGGCGGATGCGCCAGATGGGAAATTCGGTCATCGGCTCAGCCCACCATGGTGAAGGGTTCGAGCCCGGCGAGCCGCGTGACCGGCGTCAGTTCCGGCAATTTGCGCGGCGACAGGCCGGCGACCTTCTGCGCCATGGCGGCGATGTGGTCCGGGGTAGAGCCGCAGCAGCCGCCCAGCACGTTGACTTGTCCCGCGACCGCCCATTCGCCCACGAAGCCTGCCGTGGTTTCCGGCATCTCGTCGTACTGGCCGAGTTCGTTGGGCAGGCCCGCGTTCGGGTAGATCATGATCAGCGTGTCCGCGAGTTCGGACAGGGTCTTCACATGAGGGCGCAGCTGGGTGGCGCCGAACGAGCAGTTGAGCCCGATCGTCACCGGCTTCGCGTGACGCACGGCATGCCAGAACGCCTCGACCGTGTGGCCCGAGAGGTTGCGGCCCGAAAGATCGGTCAGCGTCATCGACATCATGATCGGCACTTCGCGGCCCAGTTCGGCTTCGAGGTGGCGCACCGCCATGATCCCGGCCTTGGCATTGAGCGTGTCGAACACCGTCTCGATCAGGATGAAGTCCGCGCCGCCTTCGACGAGGGCGGCGGCCTGCTCCTTGTAGACGTTCACCAGGTGGTCCCAGTCGATCTCGCGATAACCGGGGTCGTTGACGTCGGGGCTGAGCGAGAGCGTCTTGTTGGTCGGCCCGATCGCGCCCGCCACGAAGCGCGGGCGCCCGTCCTTGGCCTGATACTCATCCGCCAGACGGCGGGCCAGCCTGGCCGATTCGACGTTGATCTCGCGCACGAGATGCTCCGCGCCGTAGTCGGCCTGGCTGATGCGGTTGGCCGAGAAGGTATTGGTCTCGGCAATGTCGGCGCCGGCCTCGAAATAGGCGCGGTGGATCGATTCGGGCACTTCGGGCTTGGTCAGCGCCAGGATGTCGTTGTTGCCCTTCTGGTCGTGGGAAAGGCCCAGGTTGCCCGCATAGTCCGCTTCGCTGAGCTTCCAGCGCTGGATTTCGGTGCCGAAGGCGCCGTCCGTGATGAGGATGCGCTTGGCCGCTTCGGCGAGGAACTGTTCTCTGGCACTCATGGTCTTCATCCTTGATCGCCCGGTCCGGGCCCGGTCCTGCCGAACCGTTCGCGCGCGCCTTGCTGCACGAACGGCTCGGAGACAAGTCTGCTCAGGCTTCCGCTTTGGGGCGCAGACCCAGAAGCTGGCAGATCGCATAGGCCTGTTCGGCGCGGTTGAGCGTGTAGAAATGGAAATCGCGCACGCCGCCCTGATAGAGCCGGCGGCACAAGTCCGCGGCGGCGACTGCGGCCACCAGCGCGCGCGGGCCGGGGCGCTCGTCCAAGCCGTCGAACATCTTCTCCAGCCACGCCGGAATCTCGGTGTTGCCAGACATGCGGCGAATCGCGGCGAAACTGGTCACCGGCATGATGCCCGGCAGGATCGGCGCGGTGATGCCCGCCGCCAGCACTTTGTCGAGAAAGCGGAAGTAGGCATCGGTCGAGAAGAAGAACTGCGTGATCGCGCGATTCGCACCGGCATCCAGCTTGCGCTTCAGGTTGTCGAGATCGGAATCGGCGCTTACCGCTTCGGGGTGGATTTCGGGATAGGCCGCGACCGAGATGTCGAAATCATGGCGTGCCTTCAGGCCGGCCACGAGATCGGCGGCGCCGGTATAGCCTTCGGGGTGCGGGATGAAGACGCCGCCCTGGGCCGGCGGCGGATCGCCGCGCAGGGCGACGATATGGCGCACGCCTGCTTCCCAGTACTGGTCTGCGATTTCTGCGATCTCATCCTTGCTGGCGCCGACGCAGGTCAGGTGCGCGGCGGGAACCAGCGCAGTCTCGCGCACGAGTCGCGAGACGGTGGAATGCGTCCGCTCGCGAGTCGAACCGCCTGCGCCATAAGTCACCGAAACGAAGCTGGGCGCGAGCGGGGCAAGCTGGGTGATCGCGTCCCAGAGCTGTTCCTCCATCTTCTCCGTCTTGGGCGGGAAGAATTCGAAGGAAACGGAAATATCGCCCGGCAGATCCTCGAAGAGCGGGGCCGAGACCGGTCGTGGGGCAGGAGTCATGAGAGTTCGGTCTTTCTGTCTTGAATCTCGGAAATAGCCTCGGGATCGGCCGATGGCAGGCGGTGCGCCGTCCAAATCTTCACGGTCAGCGGATCGCCGGGCAGGATGGTCGGCAATTCCGGCGCGAATCCGGCTTCGGCCAATAGGGCGGCCATCTGCTCGTCGGAAAAGCCGAGGCGGGCGTGGGCATGGCGCTCGCGCAGATCCTCGCGTTCGTGCGCGGCAAGATCGACCACGGCGATGCGCCCGCCCTCACGCGTGACGCGCGCGGCTTCGGCCAGAACGACACCGGGGTTCTGCGCATAGTGCAGCACCTGGTGGAACAAGACCGTGTCGAAGCTACCGGCGGGGAAGGGCAGGGCCGTGAAATCACCCTGCACCAGCGAAATCTTGTCCGCCGGCAGGGTTTGCAACCGGGCGCGGGCGATCCGCAACATGTCCGGGCTCTTGTCCAGCGCGGTGACGTGATCGGCCGTTTCGGCAAGGAGTTCGGCCATGCGACCGGTGCCGGTGCCGACATCGAGCAGCGCGCCCAGCCTCTCGCGGCCGAAAGCGGCGAGCAGGGCCGCTTCCACGGGGCCGTCGGCGCCATGAAGCAGGCGCAGCGTATCCCACTCCGCGGCATGGACGGCGAAATAGGCCTGGGCGCTGGCTTCCCGAGCATCGCGAATCGCAGCGAGTTGGCGGCGATCCTCGGAGCAGCGCGCGGAAAACGCCGGATCGTCCCGTTCGGCGATCGTGAGCAGTTGCGCGGCCGCGGCGCCCATCGGCGGCTCGCTCTTTTCCTTTACGGCCGTGCGAAGGAAGACCCAGCTACCTTCCTTGCGACGCTGCGCCAGGCCCGCGTCGCACAGGATCTTGACGTGCCGGGAGACGCGCGGCTGGCTCTGGCCGAGCACCTGCGCAAGCTCTCCGACCGCCAGTTCCATATGCGCCAGCAGGCGCATGATGCGCAGCCGCGTCGGCTCGGAAAGAGCCCTCAGAAGGGGGTCGATTTTCATGCGATGGCATATAAAGATATCTTTATATGTGTGCAAGCCCTAGGATTTCTGCGGATTTCCGGCCTGTTACTTCCTATTTGCGTTGCACCATTGTCTCGTCTAAAGAATGGCACCGCAGGCTTGCCTGCAAGCGTTGGCCTATGCGCCAAACAATGCAAGGGGATTCGCATGAAGAAGATTGCTTTTGCCGCGTTCGCGTCGGCTGCCGCTCTGTCGCTCGCTGCTTGCGGTGGCGAAAAGCCCACCGAAGCTGCTACCGAGTCGGTTGAGACCCTGCCCGAGGAAACTCTGGCTGCTACCACCGAAGCGGCTACCGAAGAAGCCACCGCGGCTGCCGAGTAATCGGTTCGGGGGCTGCGCACCGACTTGTTCGGTTTGCCGGCCCCCAGATGCTTTCCCGTCCCCTCTTGAGAAACAAGGTGGGATTTACGGAAGGTCCGTCCGAGACGGAAAAAGCCCTCCCCTCCGGGAGGGTTTTTTATTGCCCGGCTTATGCGGCGCGACGGCTTATGTCAGGGGCACGGCGCGAACTGACCCTTCTTCGGTCCGGTCGCATAACGACACTTGCCGTCCTTCCCCTTGACCACGCTGTTGGTGACTTTTGCAGTCGTCACCTTGGTGGTCGTCTTCTTCGTGACCACGGTATTGCAGGGTACAGGCTTGCCCTTGCTGTCACGACAGGAATCCGCCGCGATCGAAGGGGCGGCTGCCAGCATTCCGCCCATGGCGGCAATGGCGATAAACTTGCGAATCATGATCGCTCTCCCTTTCGCACCCTCTCGATACCGCCTCGATCTTCTGACTGCGCCGGATGAGGTTTCGCTTCGATGAACCTCGAAACCGCCGTTCTGCCGCAGCATCCAGTATAACTTTCGTCGCTCGTAAATGTTTCTCTTGTCAGATCGAAAAAGCCGATCTAGAGGGCTGCCTCCCACGCCGCAGCGCCTGAGCCGCAGTGAGGGACCGGATCGCCCGCCCAGGTGCGATCCGCTGAAATGGACGGGGCCTTAGCTCAGCTGGGAGAGCGCCTGCATGGCATGCAGGAGGTCAGCGGTTCGATCCCGCTAGGCTCCACCATTTCCACCACGCTCACGCAAACATCCTGAAATCTCGAACGATCTCGCAACGATGATCGCCTGGAGTCGCTGTGCGTTTTCAACGCCTTTCCATCGGCTGAAAACCTGCCCATAGGCCGGCGATGATTTCCAGACTTCCGCCGCTCGCCTCGTGGACCTCCGCCCTCATCGCTGCCCTGATCGGGTTCGGGGGAACCGTCGCGCTCGTCGTTCAGGCCATGCAGGCGCTGGGGGCCGATGCCGGGCAAGTAGGCTCGGCGGTAACCGCGCTGTGCCTCGGCATTGCCGTAGCCGGCGCGATTCTCTCGCTGTGGCTGCGGATGCCGGTCGTGCTCGCATGGTCCACGCCCGGTGCCGCCCTGCTCGCGGCAAGCAACGGAGCGGTTGGCTGGCCGGTCGCGATCGGCGCCTTCGTCGCGGCGGCGGCGCTGATGTGCCTGCTGGGACTGGTGCCTGCGCTCGGCCGATTGGCGGCGCGCATTCCCGCCTCGGTCGCCTCGGCCATGCTGGCGGGCGTGCTGCTGCCGTTCTGCCTCCAGCTTTTCCGCACTTTGCAGGCCGATGCGCTGCTGGTGATCGTTCTGCTGCTGGTCTTCGTGATCGCCCGGCAGCGCTTTGCGCTCTACGCGCTGCTGCTGGTTCTGGTCTCCGGCGTGGCTGTGGTGCTTCTCCGCGGAGACGTGGCGGGATTCGCCCCGCGTTCGCTGATCGGCGGGCTGGAGCCGGTCGTTCCCGCCTTCGATCTCAAGGCCGTGGCCAGCATCGGCGTACCCCTGTTCCTGGTGACGCTGGTTTCGCAGAACCTGCCGGGCCTCGTGGTGCTGCGAAGCGCAGGTTATGAACCGAAGCCGCAGCCCCTGCTGCTCGGCACCGGCCTTGCGACCATGCTGCTCGCGCCCTTCGGCGCCCATGGGGTCAATCTTGCCGCGATAACGGCGGCGATCTGCACCAGCAGCGATGCGCACCCGGACCAGCGCCGCCGCTGGACGGTGGGGCTGATCTACGCCGGTTTCTACTTGGTGCTGGCCCTGTTCTCGGCGCCGCTGGTGCAGTTCTTCCTGACGATGCCCAAGGCCTCGATCGCCGCTTTCACCGGAATCGCGTTGATCGTTCCGCTGACGGGGGCGGTGGAGAACATGCTGGTGGAGAAGACGGAGCGCGACGCCGCGATTCTCACTTTCGCCGCAACCGCCTCGGGCGTCTCGCTGTTCGGTATCGGCTCGGCGTTCTGGGGGCTGCTCGCGGGCTTCGCGGCCCTGGCGGCGAAGGCGGTTTTCGCGCGCCGAAATTGACCTCTCGCCCGCCCCGCCGTAACGCGCGGGGCATGACCGTAACGCGCTTCGCTCCATCGCCCACCGGGCACCTCCACGTCGGCAATATCCGCACGGCGCTGCACAACTGGTTGTTGGCCCAAAAAGGTGCAAAGGGGCAGGCGGGCGGCCGGTTCCTGCTGCGCATCGACGACACCGATGCCGCGCGCTCGAAGGAAGAATATGTCGAGGGCATCCATGCCGACCTCGCCTGGCTCGGCATCGAATGGAGCGGCGAGGAACGCCAGTCCGCCCGCTTCCCCCTCTACGAGCGCGAATTCGAGCGACTGCAAGCGGCCGGGCGCGTCTATCCGTGCTGGGAAACCCCGCAGGAACTGGAACTGAAGCGCAAGGTTCTGCTCGGGCGCGGGCTGCCGCCGATCTACGATCGCGGCGCGCTGAAACTCACCGAGGAGGAAAAGGCCGCCAGGATCGCCGCCGGCGACTTGCCGCATTGGCGCTTCCTGCTCGACCATGACGAACCGATCGCCTGGGAAGACGGTATTCGCGGACCGCAGAAGTTCGATGCGGCGCAGATGAGCGACCCGGTGATTCGCCGCGCTGACGGTTCGTGGCTCTACATGTTGCCCTCCGCCATCGATGACGTGGACATGGGCGTCACCCAGATCCTGCGCGGCGAGGATCATGTGTCCAACACCGCAGCCCAGGTCCAGATGTTCACCGCGCTGGGTGCCGAGGTGCCCGCTTTCGCCCACGAGGCATTGCTGGTGGGCACCGAGGGCAAGCTTTCCAAGCGGCTTGGCTCGCTGGGCGTTTCGCACTTCCGCGAGATCGGCATCGAGCCGCAGGCGGTGGTGGCGCTGCTCGGGCGTCTCGGCACCAGCGATCCGGTCGATCCTGCGCTGGATGCCGAAGCGCTGGCCGCCGCCTTCGATCTTTCGCGCTTCGGCCGCGCGCCTGCGCGTTTCGACGAAGCCGAGCTGGAGCGGGTCAACGCGGCCGTGGTTCATGCGCTGCCTTTCGAGGCGGTCGCCTCCCGTCTGCCCGAGGAAATGGACGCGGGCGCATGGGAAACGATTCGCCCCAACCTTGCACATGTCCACGAAGCGCATGACTGGTGGCGCGTGGTGATCGGCCCGGTCGAGGCGCCTGCGCAGGGCGATGAGGATCGGGCCTATCTGGCGCAGGCGGTCGAGGTTCTGGCCGGGATCGAATGGGGCGCGGACGTGTGGAAGGCGCTGACCGGCGCGCTCAAGGATGCCACCGGGCGCAAGGGCAAGGGGCTGTTCCTGCCGCTGCGCCTGGCGCTGACGGGCATGGAGCATGGGCCGGACATGGGCGCGCTCCTGCCGCTGATCGGGCGGGATGAGGCTTTGGCGCGGTTGAAGGTTGCGGGGGTAAGAAGAAGGGGAAGTCCTGGGGGATGATCCCCCAGACCCTCGGAATGGCAGCGTCGCGCGCCGTCTTGCAGTAGTGCGCTCCTTGCGGCGCAGGGGGGCTACGCTCCCCTGCTTCTATCTTCACGTTCTTACTCCATGAACCACCCATGGCTCGCAATCAGCGACTGCCCGGTCAGCGCATTGGTCTCGAACCCCGCAAAGAACAGCGCCACTTCGGCGATATCGTCCACAGTGGTGAACTCGCCGTCCACGGTCTGGCCGAGCATGACGCGGCTGATGACCTCTTCTTCCGGGATGCCGAGTTCCTTGGCCTGCTCCGGGATCTGCTTGTCCACCAGCGGGGTGCGCACGAAGCCGGGGCAGATCACGTTGGTGCGCACGCCTTTCTTGCCGCCTTCCTTGGCGATCACGCGGCTGAGGCCGAGCAGGCCATGCTTGGCGGTGACGTAGGCGCTCTTGAGCGGGCTGGCTTCCTTGGAATGGACCGAGCCCATGAAGATGATCGAGCCGGATTTCTGCGCGTACATGTGGGGCAGCACCGCCTTGGAGGTGAGGAAGGCGCCGTCGAGGTGGATGGCCAGCATCTTCTTCCAGTCGGCATAGGCGAAATTCTCGACCGGGTTCACGATCTGGATGCCGGCGTTGGAAACGAGGACGTCCACCGTGCCCCAGGCCTCCACCACTTGCGCGACGCCTGCGTTAACCTGCTCCTCGCTGGTCACGTCCATGGCCACGGCCAGTGCCTCGGTGCCATATCTGGCCTTGATGTCTTCGGCGGCCTTTTGCGCCGCTTCGAGGTTGAGGTCCGCGATCGCCACTTTGCCGCCGGCGGCGGCGTACTTGTGGGCAATGGCGTTGCCGATGCCGCTGGCGGCGCCGGTGACGATGCAGGACTTGTCCTTGAGCTTCATGGATCGTCTCTCCTCGAATATGCGGTTCAGTGTCCGTTGCGGGGGCGGTCGGCCGAAAGGTCGAACGTCATGATCTCATCCGGCTTCAGGGCGCGCCCGGTCCAGTCCGCTTTCCGCAGCGACCAGAGCGCGTCGGCCTTGCCCGCTTCCCAGTGCTCGGTAACCGTCATCCGCGAAAATTCGTAGTCCTTGGACATGGTCTCGTAGCCGCGCGGACGGTTTATCAGGTGCATCACCGCCACCGCTCCGGCCGGGCGACAGCCGAGCAGCTGGTGCAGGTCGGGATCGTCGCACATGTCGTCCGGCAGCTTGCGTGCGAGCCGCTGGGCGGCGGCACGCATCTCCTGGAGGCGTTTGGAAAGATCGGTGTTCATGCGCGTGCGGCTGGAGAAGCGGATGTCCTTCTCTCGCTGGGCGATGTCGGCCATGGTCTTGGGCACGGCCCCGCGCGAGGGGAACAGGTCGACCTGGAAGATCGTCATCTCGCAGGGGCTGCGGTTGTCGAGCACGTATTGCAGCGGCGTGTTGGAGACGAGGCCGCCGTCCCAGTACCATTCGCCGTCGATCTGGACAGGGGGGAAGCCGGGGGGCAGCGCGCCGCTGGCCATGATGTGCTCGGGGCCGATGTTGCGGTCGGCATCATTGTCGAAATAGGCGAAATTGCCGGTCATCATGTTGACCGCGCCCACCGAAAACCGCGTTTCGCCGTGGTTGATGCGATCGAAATCGACGAGGTCCAGCAGGGTCTGGCGTAGCGGCGTGGTATCGTAAAAGCTCAGGCGGTCGAGTTCGTTTGGCCACTCGGGCAGGGGAGTGGGTAGGCGGGGTGTGAAGAAGCCGGGAATGCCGAAAGTCGCGGCCCAGGCGGCGGAAGTCTCGTTGAAGGCGCGTCGGGCGAACCCGTTGCCGACGTCCAGCCGGTAGAGCAGTTCATGGCTCACCCCGTCCCAGAACGCGCGAAGTTTGCGCACGCGATCTTCGGGGGCATTGCCGGCGATGATGGCGGCATTGATGGCACCGATCGAAATGCCGGCCACCCAGTCCGGCGCATGACCTTCCGCCGCGAGCGCCTCGTAAACCCCGGCCTGATAGGCGCCGAGCGCCCCGCCGCCCTGGAGGACGAGCACCGACTGCAGCGCGTCGGAAGACGTGGACGAAACGACAGCGTTTTCGGCATTCATGGGCAGGATCCTGCGCATGGGGATGTTGCGATGCAACAAGTGGGGCCATCGGCGCGGGGTTGCAATAGCTTACGTGCGATTTTGCAGGACCGACGCGGCGGCCTCTCCCTACGTCATCCTGAACTTGGTTCAGGATCCATTTCTGACCATCGACGACGGTCTGTTCGGCAAGATGGATCCTGAAACGAGTTCAGGATGACGAGCGTGTCGGGGCAGGCCGTGTGATGAAGACGGTTTGTGTGTCGGGGTATGGCGGCAGGCCCCGGAATCACGCCGCCACTTCGGTCAGGTTTCCGTCGCTGGCCGCTTCCAGCAGGCGGCGCTCGAGCGTCTTGATGCGGCTGGTGGAGGTGAGTTTCTCGCCGAGCAGATCGGTGACGTAGAAAGTATCCGCGGCCCGCTCGCCATAGGTGGCGATATGGGCGGAGTGGACCATGAGCTTCGATTCGAACAGCGCATGGGCCAGCCGGTTGAGCAGGGCCGGGCGGTCGCGGGCGTTCACCTCGACCACGGTGAGGCGGTTGGAGGCCTTGTTGTCCACCAGCACGCGCGGGCGCACGTCGAAGGCATCGGCGCGGGGGCGGGCATCGGGCCGGGCGACAAGTTGCGGCAGGATCTTGATGCGGTTGGCTAGGGCGTTCTCGATCGAGGAACGCAGGCGGGCAAGCTGGGTCTCTTCCATGAACGGCCGGCTGAGCGGATCCTGGACCAGGAAGTTGTCCACCGCGCGGCCGGTGCGGGTGGTGTGGATGCGCGCATCGATGATGTTGCCGCCGGCCAGGTGGATGCCCCCGGCGATGCGATAGAACAGGCCCGGATGGTCCGAGGCGATCACCGTGACCAGCGTC
Organism: Novosphingobium sp. ZW T3_23; assembly: GCF_044987305.1. Lineage (NCBI taxonomy): Bacteria > Pseudomonadati > Pseudomonadota > Alphaproteobacteria > Sphingomonadales > Sphingomonadaceae > Novosphingobium > Novosphingobium sp. ZW T3_23. Next base: position 39,930 of record NZ_JBJDRF010000019.1, on the reverse strand, counting down.
GCCCCGCGGGCTGGATAGTATTCGGTCGCGATCGACAGCGGGTCGTCCTGCGAGCTGTAGAACTGCGCGAGGTTCTTGGCGATGACGTCTTCCGGCTCGGCAATCCAGTAGGCGTCGGCGAACTGGGTGCCGAGTTCCGCAACGAGCGCGGCGGTTTCCGGAGTGCCGTCGGCGACGATGGCTTTCTTTGCCGCCACGCGCTTCTCGCGCCCGAATTCGACATGGCCCAAGCGCAGGCGTTCCTCGGTCGCGCCGTAAAGTTCGCTGATGAGCTGGCGCTTCCACGAGTTCCAGGTGCCGGGGCCGACCGCGCGGATGTCGACGATCGTCAGCAGGGTCAGCTGGCGCAGGCGGTCAACCGATTGCACGAGTGCCACGAAATCGGTGATCGTCTTGGCGTCCGACAGGTCGCGCTTGAACGCGGTGGCGGAAAGAATGAGGTGGTGCAGTACCAGCCAGGAGACCAGTTCCGTCTCCTCCTCGTCCAGACCGAAGCGGGGGCAGAGCTTCAGCGCGATCTCGGCGCCGATTTCCGAGTGGTCGCCACCGCGCCCCTTGGCGATGTCGTGCAGCAGCACGGCGGCATAGAGCGCGCGGCGCGAGCGGACCTTGTGGATGATCTCGTGGCTGAGCGGATGATCCTGCTTCAGCTCGCCTTTCTCGATGCGCGATATCAGGCCGATGGCGCGGATGGTGTGCTCGTCCACCGTGTAGTGGTGGTACATGTCGAACTGCATCTGCGCGTTGACGCGGCCGAATTCGGTGACGAAGCGCCCGAACACCCCCGCCTCGTTGAACGAGCGCAGCGCCGTCTCGGGATTGTTGCGGCTGGTGAGCAGTTCCATGAACAGCTCGTTGGCGCGCGGGTCGCGGCGCACGTCCTCGCGGATCAGCGCGGCATCGCGCGAGACGAGGCGCATGGTCTCGGGATGGATTTCCAGCCCCTCGCGGTCGGCGATGACGAAGATCTCGATCAGGCGCACCGGATCGGCTTCGAACCATGTCTCGCCGGGCGCCATGATGCGGCCGCCGAACACCTTGTAGCCACGAACCGAGCGCGGGCGGGCGCGGAAGCCCGCCAGCAGTCCGCGCGGCTGGCGCTTGGCGAACTGGTCGTCGAGCTGGGCCAGGAACACGCCGGTGAGGGTGCCGACCATCTTCGCCTGGAGGAAGAACATCTGCATGAACCGCTCGACCGCGCTCTTTCCGGGCCGGTCGGAATAGTTCATCCGCGCCGCCACTTCGCGCTGGAGGTCGAAAGTCAGGCGGTCCTCGGCGCGGCGGGTGATGGTGTGAAGATGGCAGCGCACCGCCCAGAAGAAGTTCTCGGCCCGGCGGAAGGCGCGGTATTCCTTGTGGGTGAGCAGGCCCACGTCCACCAGTTCGCTGGGATCGCGCACTTTGTGGATATATTTGCCGATCCAGTAGAGCGTGTGCAGGTCGCGCAGGCCGCCCTTGCCTTCCTTCACATTGGGCTCGACCACGTAGCGGCTGTCGCCCATGCGCTTGTGGCGTTCCTCGCGCTCGGCCAGCTTCTCGACCACGAACTGGCGCTCTGTCCCGGCGACCACGTCCTTCCAGAAACGCGCGCGCACGTCCTCGTAGAGATCCTGGTCGCCCCAGACGTAGCGGCCTTCCAGCATGGCGGTGCGAATCGTCAGGTCCGCGCGGCTCATGCGGACCATATCGTCCACCGAGCGGCTGGAATGGCCGATCTTGAGGCCCAGATCCCAGAGGAAATAGAGCATCGCCTCGATCACCTGCTCGCACCAGGCGGTCTGCTTGATCGGGGTTAGGAAGGCGAGGTCGACGTCCGAATGCGGCGCCATCTCGCCGCGTCCATAGCCGCCCACGGCGATGATCGACAGACGCTCGCCCTTGGAGCGGTTCATCGCCGGGTAGACGTGGGTGGAAACGTGATCGTGGATCACCCGCAGCAACTGGTCCACCAGATAGGCCTGCGCTTCGGCGACTTCGTGCCCGGCGGAAGGCTTTTCCACGAGGCGGCGGGCGATTTCCGCGCGGCCCTGCTCCAGCGCCTCGCGCAAGTGCTCCACCACCTGCTTGCGGCCCTTCGCGGCGCCGGTTTCGGCAACGACGGCTTCGAGGCGCTCGACCAGCGCGCGGCGGTCGATCACGGAACGGGGCGAAGGGATGCGGATCACGCTCATGTCCGGTGATATCTAGACATTCAAGGGCTTGAGGGGAACAGCGCGTGTCCGGTTCCCGCCGATTTTGCGGGGGCGTGGCGAAATCCGGCCTACCATCGCCTCGCAGGCTATGCCAGAAGGCGCCGGAAATGCACCGTCAGGCCGTCCGGCCCGGCGATCCTACGAGCTTCACGAGGTCGAGCACTTGTCCCTGACAGCACTTGCCGCAGCCGCCGCCGCAGAGGCGCACCAGCCGATCTATTGGGTCAACCTCGGCCTCAAGAACTACCTGTTCCGGATCGGCAGCTTCGAACTGCGCTGGTATTCGTTGGCCTATCTGGCGGGCATCATGCTCGGCTACTGGCATCTGACGCGCATGATCAAGTCGCCCGGCGCGCCTCTGGCGCAGCGCCATGCCGACGATCTGTTCTTCTACTGCACGATCGGCATCATCCTCGGCGGCCGCCTGGGCTATGCGACCTTCTATACCGGCGGAGACACCGGAATTCCCAGCCTTTGGGCGGATCCCGCCGCGCTGCTCTCGCTGTGGCACGGCGGCATGAGTTTCCACGGCGGGTTGATCGGTGTGCTGCTGGCGATGCTCTGGGTTTCCTGGCGCGGCGAACTCGATTTCCTGCGCGTCGCGGATTACATCGCGGTCTGCGTGCCGTTCGGCATGCTGTTCGGCCGTCTGGCCAATTTCGTGAACGGCGAACTCTGGGGCCGGGTGGTGACCAATCCGAACCTGCCCTGGGCCATGGTCTTCCCCGACGCCGGCCCGTTGCCGCGTCACCCCAGCCAGCTTTACGAGGCCGGTCTCGAGGGCCTGTTGCTTATCGTCATCATGCTCAGCCTGTTCTGGAAGACGCGCGCGCGGTTCCGTCCCGGCCTGCTGGTAGGCGTCTTCACCACCGGCATCGCCTGCGCGCGCTTCACCGTGGAATTCTTCCGCGAGCCGGATGCCCAGCTTCAGGACTTCGCGGCGCGCACCGGCCTGTCGATGGGCCAGTGGCTGACCATTCCGCTGATCCTGCTCGGCCTCGCCCTGATCGCCCGCGCGCTGTCGAAGCCCGCGCTGGCCACCGTGCGCCCGATCACCGCCTGAGCCAATGTCCAGAGCCGAACCGCTCTCGGCCGTGTTCCAGCGGCTGATCGCGACCTACGGGCCGATCTCGCTGCTGCACTACATGGGCGAATCGAACGCCCGCTACTATGCCGACAAGGATCCGCTCGGCGCGGCGGGAGACTTCATCACCGCGCCGGAGATCAGCCAGATGTTCGGCGAACTCGTCGGGCTCTGGCTGGCGGACGTCTGGATGCGGGCGGGCAGTCCCGCGCCGGTCCACTATGTCGAGATGGGGCCGGGACGCGGCACCCTGGCGCGCGATGCCCTGCGCACGATGAAGCGGGTGGGGCTCGAACCGCAGGTCCATTTCGTGGAGGGCTCGCAGGCGCTCAGGGCGCTTCAGGCCGAAGCCGTGCCGCAGGCGCAGTGGCACCATGACCTTAGCAGCGTGCCCACCGACGCGCCGCTGCTGGTGGTGGGTAACGAGTTTCTAGACGCGCTGCCGGTGCGCCAGTTGGTCAGGACAGCCAAGGGCTGGCGCGAGCGCATGGTCGATTGGGCAGAGGATCGCTTCCGCCCCGTGGCCGGGGACAAGCCGATGGATGCCGCCGTACCGGAAGCGCTCAAGGACATGCCCGAAGAAACCCTGCTGGAGACCTGTCCCGGCGCGGCCGCCGTCATGCAGGAGCTTGCCATGCGGCTTGCGGCCCAGGGCGGCGCGGCGCTGCTGATCGATTATGGCTATGCCGAGCCGCAGACCGGCTCCACCCTGCAGGCGCTGCGGGCGCATACCAAGGTGGACCCCTTTGCGACGCCCGGCGAGGCGGACCTCACCTGCCTTGTGGACTTCGCCATTCTTGCCGAGATCGCCGGCAAGGAAGGCGCGACGTGGCAGGGCACGGTCACGCAGGGGCACTTCCTGCGCACGCTGGGCATCGAGACGCGGGCCGCCAACCTCGCCGCCGCGTCGCCGCAGCACGCGGAGGCGATCGGCAGGGCCATGGATCGGCTTATCGGTGCCGATCAGATGGGAACGCTGTTCAAGGTCATGGGCGTGAGCGGGCCGGACTGGCCACAAGGCGCAGGATTCTAGCGCAGCACCCGTATTTTCAACGGTACATAAAAGGGGAGCGGATCGGCCCGCTCCCCCTTTTTCGGGCTCTCAGAGCGCCTGGGGCGTCCGGTCCTCTTCGGGAACCTTGCGCACCGGCACGGCGCCGAGCCAGTCTTCCAGCGCATCGAGGTCGATGGCGCCGCGCGTGCGGTTCGTTCCCTGGGTGAAGCCGCTGAAGCCGTCGCCGCCTTCCGCCAGGAAATTCACCACGCTGACGCGATAGGTCTTCGCCGGGTCGAGCGGCTTGCCGTCCAGCGTGATGGCGGTGATGCGCGAACCGGAGGGGCGGCGCATGTCGAAGGCTATCCGCGTGCCCTGGCTTGGCGAGAGCATCTGTTGATCACCCGCATCGTCCAGCCCCTGCTCCAGCGTCGCGCGGATCTGCGCGCCGGTGAGCGACATCGTGACGATTTCGTTGTTGAACGGCTCGACCGCATAGATCTGGCCGAACGTCACGGTGCCGTCGGCCGCCGGAACCAGCGCGGCGCGGATGCCGAACGGGTTGAGGAAGGCGATCTGCGCACCGGCCTTGCGCGAGGCGGCAAGCTGCGAATCCGCGATCAGGCTGCCGAGTGCGCCGCCGGTGGCAACGCCGTTCCCTTCTTCCTTGCCGAGCGGCGCGGAGAGGCGGCCCACCGGTCGGGCCACGAGGTGCAGCGAGGCGTCCTTGTAGCGCTGGACATATTCCGCCACGTCCGCGCGCGGCTGGAACTGCGGGAAGGCGGCGACGTTCGGCACCTCGCCCTTGGCCGACTTATAGGCCGGGGACTGGACGATCACGTTGTTCGCCTGCTTGCCGAGCAGCTCGTGCGTCGTCGGATCGAAACGCAGGGTGATGTCGGTCACCAGCTTGCCGTAGACTCCGGCGCTGGTCAGCAGGATCGGACCGGCCTTGGCATTGGCGGTATAGTTGCAGACGTAGGCCCAGTGGGTATGGCCTGAGACGACCACGTCCACGCCGGGGTCGAGCCGGTCGAGGATCGGCTGGATATCTCCGGAGGCCTGGTCGCAGCCGTTGGGATCGGCGGCGCCGCCGGTGCGCAGGCCCTGGTGGATCAGCACGACCACGGCATCGGCGCCCGCCGCCTTGAGCGCGGGCAAGGCGCGGTTGATCGTCTCCGCCTCGTCCGCGAAGGCCAGCCCGGCAACCCGGTCAGGCGCCACGAGAGTGGGCACGGACTTGAGGGAAAGCCCCACGAATCCCAGGGTGATCCGGTTCGGCCCTTCGCCGAAGGTCTTGAGCCCGGTGCCGGGGAACAGCGGCGAACCGTCGGCCAGCTTGGTGCTGGCGGCAAGGTACTTGTAGCTGGCGCCCTTGAACTGTTCGAGCTGGCACGGCTCACCGCGCGTGTTCTTTTCGCAGCCGCCGTTCTGGAGGCGGCGCAGTTCCTGCCAGCCCCGGTCGAACTCGTGATTGCCGACCGCGTTGAATTCCACGCCGACGCGGTTCATCACGCCCACCGCCGGTTCGTCGAGATAGAGCGAGGACGCAAGCTGCGAGGCGCTGGTGAGGTCGCCCGCTGCCACCACGACGTTGTTCGCATGCCGGGCCTTCAGCGAATCCACGGCGGAAGCCAGCCAGGCGCCGCCACCCGCGGGCACTGCGACCGCCTTGCCGTGGCCATCCGGCGCATCGACCGACTGGTTCGGCGGCTCCAGCGCCCCGTGGAAGTCGTTGATGGCGATCACGCCGACTTCGATCGGCGCGCTGGTTTGCGGGGCAGACTGGCGTGAAACCGGCGTCGTCGCGCAGCCGGCGAGCAGGCCAGCCAACAGCGAGGCGGACAGCAGCGGGAAGCGGCGAATGAATGGGAGAGTCATGGCCGCGTCCTATCGGATCATTTCGTGACAGGGCAATGGCTTTTCCTGTCCGTTGGCTCCGATTCCGAGCGGTTATTCGTCTTCCAAGGCGTGCATGTCGTCGTCGGAAAGGCCGAAGTGATGGCCTACCTCATGCACCACGACATGGGTGACCAGATCCTCCAGCGTGACGCCCGTCTCGCACCATTCGGCCAGCAGCGGTTGGCGATAGAGCGTGATGCGCGGGCGGAACTCCCCGGCGACCCAGACAGATTCCTCGTCCATCGGGCGGCCGTGGTAGAGGCCCGTGAGTTCCCAGGCGTCCTCCAGGTCGACGGCATGGAGCGTTTCCTCGTCCGCGAATTCCTCGACGTGGACGGTGATCCCTTCGAGGTGCTGCGCGAAAGGCTGGGGGATGCGCGCGAAAGCGGCATGGGCCAGCGCCTCGAACACCTCTGGGCCGGGCGCGTTGCCGAAGCGCTGCGAAAGGGGGGACGTCATCCGGGCCTCATTCCTTGGCGGCGGGAGGATCTATCATGCGTTCGATCCCGGCCGCCGTGGAGGGATGATAGCTCGCGCGCGCCTCCGCGAACAGGCTGCGGGCAAGCGGCTGGCCCCAGTCGCCCTGGTCCAGCAGGCCACGGTAAAGCGGATAGACGAGCAGCCCGCGTCCGATCGTCGAGAGATAGCGGCGCAGCACCGGCACGGCCGGATCGTAGCGATTGGCGATGGCCAGCTCCAGCCAGGCCGACTGAACATAGGCATTGCCCGAGGCGGAGAGGCCGAGCGTCTCGTCCAGTTCCTTGAGCCGCGCGGGCGTCTGGCGGCGTGGGATGCCGTTGAGGAAGCGCAGCCACTGCTGCGTCGTCCAGCCCTGCGGCTGTACGGCCGCGGCCGATCCGCCTGCGTTGAAGGCGGCAAGCTTCTCGTCGATCCGGGCCAGCGTCTCGCTGTGGACGCGCCGCGCATTGTCGGGCAGCCCGGCGGCATAGGCCCAGCGGTCGAGCTGGAGCGAGAGTTCGAGTTCCGGCTGGCCCTTCAGCAGGTTCTCGCGCAAGTCGGCCAGGAAGCCCGCCGTGGTCTGCGGCTGGAAGGCGTGACGGTCGAAATAGGACTTCAGGTAGGCGTCCCACTTCGCGCGGCCCGCGGTGTTTTCGATCGTGCGCAGGAAGTTGGAGCCCTTGAAGTAGTCGAGCTGGCCGCCCGTGGCGCCCGGATCGCCGTGCAGCCGGGTCGCCGCGCCGGTCTGGCCGCCATTGTCGGCGATATCCCGTTCCAGGCCGTCCCAATCGAGGTCGGCATACATCGCGGCGCGCTCCTTGCCGTAGAGCGATTCCATGATGCGGTTCTCGAAATAGGTGGTGAAGCCTTCGTTGAGCCAGGAATCCGACCATGTCGCGTTGGTGACGAGGTTGCCCGACCAGGAATGCGCCAGTTCGTGCGCGACGACGTCGGTGTTCGAACGGTCGCCCGTCACGATCGTCGGCGTCAGGAACGTGAGCATCGGGTTTTCCATGCCGCCGTAAGGGAAGGCCTGCGGCAGGACGAGCATGTCGTAGCGGCCCCAGCGGTACGGGCCGTAGAGCGCGGAGGCGGCGTCAATCATCTTCTCGACATCGACGAATTCCTTCGCCGCGCGGTCGAGCATCGGCGCTTCCGCCCAGACGCCGGAGCGCGGGCCGAGCGGCTTGAACTTCAGGTCGCCCACCGCGAAGGCGATGAGGTAGGGCGGCACCGGCTTGTCCATGCGGAAGCGGAAGGCGCGGCGGCCGTCGGGCAGCGCCTCGCCCTTGTCGCCCGAGAGTTTCTCGGCGCTCATCACCGCCACGAAATCGCCGGGGACGCGCAAGGTGGCTTCCCAGGTCTGGCGAATGCCGGGGCTGTCCTGCGTGGGCACCCAGGTGCGGTTGAGGATCGCCTGCCCCTGGCTGAACAGGAACGGCTTCTTCTTGCCGAAGGTCATTTCCGGCGGCAGCCATTGCAGCGCCGTGGCGCCGGGCTTGGCGCGGTAGACGATCCTGATCTTGCTTGCGCCGGCAAGCTCCACCGTCAGGGCCGAGCCGATATCGGCGTTCGCGGTATCCTTGGGGCCGACCGACCACTTCAGGGCCTTGCCGGCGGCATCGGTGACGGCCGAGACGTCCAGGTCGTTGACGTCCAGGACGATCCGCGCGGCGTCAGGCGCGGCGAGAATGTCCAGCGTGGCGCTTCCCGCCAGGGTCTTCGCCCCGAAATCGACGTCGAGGTCGAGCGCGACGTGGGTGACGCGGGCAACTTGGGGCTCGGCGTGGGTCCAGACGTCCTTCGCCTCGGGCGTGATCAGGATCGGGGCCACGGCGCCTGTCCGGGCGATGCCTTGGGCGGCGGGCGCTTTGGCGGCGGGCGCTTGGGCGAGAGCAGGCATCTGGGCGGTTCCGGCAAGCAGCGCGGCGACGAGGAGAATACGCATGGACGCGGGTTATGGTCGCGGCCATGGCGGCGCGCAAGCTCTGGCCGGGCAGGATGCCGGGATTTTACAGCTTCTTCAGAACGCCGGTCACGGGGATCGCGATGCTCGATCCTCCGGCGACGGGAGCGCCGTCGAAAGCAGCGCTGGTGCCGTCCTCGGCAGTGACGTTCACCGTGCCGCCGGCTTGCGTGAAGGTCAGCGTGCCGCCGCCCAGCGTCGGCAACTGCACTTTGCCCTCCTTGTTCGCCCGGATGGCGGCGGCGATGTCTTGCGGCGTGAGGTAGCCGGTCAGGATGTGGTCCTTGAGCAGAGCCGCCAGGGCGGTGTGGTCGTCGGCCTGGGTGACGTGCCTGGCTGTATCCCCGAGCCGGGCGAAGGCGGAGTCTTCCGGCGCGATCAGGGTGTAGCTGGCGTTTTCGCGAAACGCGCCCGCCATGCCGGTTTCCTTGAGCGCCTCGGCCACGGTCTGGAGGCCCGCTGCATTGTCGAGCGCCTGAGGCAGCGTTTCTGCCGGCTTACCGGCTTGCGCCGTGTTCGGGCTGTTTTCGGAACAGGCGGCGAGCATCAGCCCGACTGCGGCGAGAATGCCAAGGGCGAGAGTCAGCTTGCGCATTCGTTCCCTCCTGTCCGGCCCGCTCGGGCGAGTAGTTCGACGAGAGGATGATAAGCCTTTCGGCCGGGATTGTCGCCGGTCGTCGGGGCGGAACGTCGCGCGGCAGGTGCAGGTCGGCCAACGAAAAGGGCGCCCGGATCGCTCCGGGCGCCCCACTCGGCGAACTGATGCTCCTTCCGAAAGGAAGGAAGCGCGATCAGGCGCTGTAGTACATGTCGAACTCGACGGCCGACGGCGTGGTTTCCCAGCGCAGCACTTCCGGCCACTTCAGTTCGAGGTAGGATTCGATCTGGTCCACGGTGAACACGCCGCCTTCGAGAAGGAAGGCATGGTCGGCCTGGAGCGAATCGAGCGCTTCACGCAGCGAACCGCAGACGGTCGGCACTTCGGCGAGTTCGGCCGGCGGCAGATCGTAGAGGTTCTTGTCCATGGCTTCGCCCGGATGGATCTTGTTCTTGATCCCGTCGAGGCCGGCCATGAGCAGCGCGGCGTAGCAGAGGTAGGGGTTGGCCATCGCGTCGGGGAAGCGGAATTCCACGCGCTTCGCCTTGTCGCCCGCACCGTAGGGGATGCGGCACGAGGCCGAGCGGTTGCGGGCCGAGTAGGCCAGCAGCACGGGGGCTTCGTAGCCCGGCACCAGGCGCTTGTAGCTGTTGGTGGTCGGGTTGGTGAAGGCGTTCAGGGCCTTGGCGTGCTTGATGACGCCGCCGATGAAGTACAGGCACATGTCCGAGAGACCGGCATAGCCATTACCGGCGAACAGCGGGTTGCCCTTGTCCCAGATCGAGATGTGGGTGTGCATGCCCGAGCCGTTGTCCTTCATGATCGGCTTCGGCATGAACGTGGCGGTCTTGCCGTAGGCCTGTGCGACCATGTGCACGACGTACTTGTAGATCTGCATGCGGTCGGCGGTCTGGACCAGCGTGCCGAAGGTCAGGCCGAGTTCGTGCTGGGCAGCGGCCACTTCGTGGTGGTGCTTGTCGCAGGGCAGGCCCATTTCGAGCATGGTGGTGACCATCTCGCCGCGGATGTCCACGGCCGAGTCGACCGGAGCGACGGGGAAGTAGCCGCCCTTGGCGCGCGGACGGTGGGCCAGGTTACCGGTGTCGTATTCGCGGTTGGAGTTGCCCGGCAGCTCGATGTCGTCGAGCTTGAAACCGTTTCCTTCGTAGCCGTCATAGAACTTCACGTCGTCGAACATGAAGAATTCGGCTTCGGGGCCGACGTAGACGGTGTCGCCGAAGCCGGCCGACTTGACGAACGATTCGGCGCGCTTCGCGGTCGAGCGCGGATCGCGGGCGTAGAGATCGCCGGTCGAGGGTTCCACGATGTCGCAGAACAGGATGAGCATCGGGGTGGCCGAGAACGGATCGACGTAGACGGCGTCGAGGTCGGGCTTGAGGATCATGTCCGACTCGTTGATGGCCTTCCAGCCCTCGATCGACGAACCGTCGAACATCAGGCCGTCTTCCAGCTCGTCCTCGCCGAGGATCGAAGCGACCATGGTGAGGTGCTGCCACTTGCCCTTCGGGTCGGTGAAACGCAGGTCAACCCACTCGATCTCTTCGTCCTTGATGCGCTTGAGGACGTCCTTTGCACTCGCCATTAGAGTAGTCTCCAGTGATGCTCTTCCGATCCCGAAAGAGGCTTTGATGTTGCATTGTCTTCGGGATTTTCCGGTCATGCCGGTTTCCCGATCCGGCTGAAGCCGGGCAATCTGTTTCCGGCGCGGGCCGGATTGGATATTTCAGCTTTGACCTTACAGGGCGTCGTCGTCGCGCTCGCCGGTGCGGATGCGCACGGCGGTTTCCACGGGCACGACGAAGATCTTGCCGTCACCGATGCGGCCGGTCTGGGCGGCGTCGGCGATGGCTTCCACCACGCGTTCGGCCAAGGCATCGGGCACGACCACTTCGAGCTTCACCTTGGGCAGGAAGTCCACCACGTATTCGGCGCCGCGATAGAGCTCGGTATGGCCCTTCTGACGGCCGAAGCCCTTGGCCTCGGTGACGGTGATGCCCGAGACGCCAACTTCGTGCAGTGCTTCCTTCACTTCGTCCAGCTTGAACGGCTTGATGATAGCTTCGATCTTTTTCACGCCTGTGTTGACCCCTGCATGGTCCCGGATTTTTTCCGAAGACAATTCCGGTCCGGGAACCGGATGCCTCGCGCGCGATTGTTGAAATCGAGCATCCCTTATCGGGGATGTTAATCAAGAATCGTGCCAGTGCGGTTGGGCCCCTCGTAGGCCAAGTGGGCCGCCGCGAAAAGACCGGAAAAGCAGGTTTCGACACACCGAATGCACTGAGTCATGCGAGTGATGCCGGCTTCGCGACATTATGTGTTCAACTTTCAGGCACACCCTGCCTTAAAATTGTGCACGCCAGGCAAAAGTCCTTAGAGCTTCAACTCGAGAGGCCGCAAGCGCATGCAAGAAGGCGCCGGAAACCGCACGAGCTTCCGACGCCTTCTTGCACTGGCGAAATGTCGGCCGCGTTACAGCCTGAGGCCGGCGGTCTCGGGCAGGCCCGCCATGAGGTTGAGGTTCTGCACGGCAGCACCGCTGGCGCCCTTGCCGAGGTTATCGAGCATAGCGACCATGCGCGCCTGGGAGCCGTCCCCGGCGCCGAGCACGCGCAGCGTCAGCGAGTCCACCGGCGCCATCGAGCCGCGCAGCAGCAGTTCGTCGGGCTGGTCGTCGACCACGGTCACGATCTCGCTGCCCGCATAGAATTCGGCCAAGGCGGCGCGCAGGTCGGGGGGGCTGCCGGCCTTGGGCATCATCGAGAGGTGCAGGGGCACTTCCACCAGCATGCCGCGATGGGCCGGGACCACCGCCGGGGCGAAGATCGGCGCATGGGCCAGGCCGACATGCGCGGTCATCTCCGGCACATGCTTGTGGCCGAGCGCCAGGCCGTAGGCGCGGAAGGCGATATCGCGGTCTTCCTCGAAACGGCCGATCAGCGCCTTGCCGCCGCCCGAATAGCCCGAGACGGCGTGGCAGACGTAAGGCCAGTCGGCCGGCAGCAGGCCCGCTTTCACCAGCGGCGCAACCAAGGCGATGAAGCCGGTGGGGTAGCAGCCGGGATTGCTGACGAAGCGCGCGGCGGCAACCGCATCGCGGCCCACCACTTCCGGGAAGCCGTAAGTCCAGCCCGGCGCCACGCGGTGCGCCGAAGAGGCGTCGATCACGCGGGTCGTATCGTTGCGGATCATGCCGACGGCGGCCGTGGCGGCATCGTCGGGCAGGCAGAGAATCACGAAGTCCGCCGCGTTCAGGGCTTCGGCGCGGGCGGCGTCGTCCTTGCGGCGGGCGTCATCGAGGACGATCAGTTCGAATTCGGCACGGCCCGCAAGCCGATCGGCGATTTCCAGGCCGGTGGTGCCGGCGGCGCCGTCGATAAAGACCGTCTTCGTCATCAGGCTTCCGTCTCCAGAGCATCGAGCGCGACATAGCCGACCTGGCCCTGCTCGCCCAGCTGGCCCCAGGCCCAGCTTCCGGCGATGTCGAGCACATTGAACGTTTCACCGGCCGGAAGCTCGCGAATCGGTTCGGCGTCGGCGCGGCTCATGACGCGCAGCACGGCGCCCGACAGGATCCTGCGGGGCATCGGCACGGCATAGTGCGGCACGAAGTAAAGACCCGCCAGCCTGATATGCGCCAGATCGCCACGCACGGGGAGGCATCCGGGATCCGCGGTCACGCTCGGCCCGGTCATGGCAAGCAGTCCATCGATCCGGGGAGGGCGGGTATAGGAATCCTCGGTGGCCAACGCGGGTGCTACTCCAAAAGCAAAGATGCGCGCGCTTAGCGGGGGCATGGCGAAGACGCAAGTTCAGCCATGGTCGCCGGTGTAGCGCCGCTGCAACATCAGCCATGCCGCGCGCAGGCCTAGCGCATCGCCGCCCTTGGGCCGACCCGGCTTGGCGGCGGGGCGCCAGGCGAAGGTATCGAAGTGCGCCCAGTCCACGCCCTTGGGCACGAAGCGGTCCATGAACAGCGCCGCCGTGCTGGCTCCGGCAAACCCGCTGGACCCGGCATTGTTGATGTCGGCAATGTCAGACTTCAGGTATTCGCGGTAGCCCTCGTAGAGCGGCAGGCGCCAGCATGGGTCATCCACGGCGAGGCCGGCGTCGAGAATGTCCTGCGCCGTCTTGTCCTCACGCGTGAAGAGGGCCGGCAAGTCCGGGCCGACGGCGACGCGCGCGGCGCCGGTGAGGGTGGCGAAGTCGATCACCAGCTCCGGCTCCTTCTCTCCCGCCCGTGTCAGGGCATCGGCCAGGATGAGGCGGCCTTCGGCGTCGGTATTGCCGATCTCCACGGTGATGCCCGCGCGGCTGCGCAGCACGTCGCCGGGGCGGAAGGAATTGCCCGAGATCGCATTCTCGACCGCCGGGATGACGAGATGCAGCCGCACCGGCAGCTTCGCGCCCATGATCAGGCGGGCGAGGGCCAGGGCATGGGCGGCGCCGCCCATGTCCTTTTTCATCAGCAGCATTCCCGCGCCCGGCTTGATGTCGAGCCCGCCCGAGTCGAAGCAGACGCCCTTGCCGACCACCGCGATCCGGGGGTGCTTGGGATCGCCCCATTCCAGTTCGATCAGGCGCGGCGCATGGGCACGTCCCGCCGCGCGGCCCACGGCGTGAACCATCGGATATTCGCGCTCCAGCATCTCGCCGCGCGTGATCTTCACTTCCGCGCGGAAGGCCTTGGCGAGAGATTCGGCTTCGGATTCGAGCTGGCCGGGCCCCATATCCTCGGCCGGGGTGTTGACGAGGTCGCGCACGAGTTCGATCGCCTCGCCCTCGGCAATCACGGCGTCGATCGCCTTGACCTCGGTGGTCAGGAGAATGCGCGGGCCTTCTTCGGAAGGTTCGGAACGATAGCGATCGAAGCTGTATTGCCCGGCGATCCAGCCGAGGGCGGCTTTTCCGAGTTCGCCGCCAGATTTTCCTGGGCCAGGATTTCCAGAAACACGGCGATAGGTGCCCGCCGGCAGGACGTCGGCCAGTTTGGCGAGGCACCAGGTCGACAGCACGTCCGGATCGGCCACGCCCGCAACGACGAACCAGCCGTCGCCATCGGGCACGATCGCATGGCTGCCCGTGTCCCCGACGAACTTCTGCGCTGCGAGCGCGGCGCGCTGGGGCGCGGACAGTCCTTTGACGAATGGCTCGAAGCTATCCTTGGCAAGCAGGTGGATAGCGACGGCCTTCTGGCCGCGATCAGGCTGAATCAATGCGTTCTTGTCGGTCATGATTACATTCTCTAGCCTCGCCGCGAACCTGAGCCGAGAGGAAAAATGATGCGATTTGGTGCCTGGTGCCTGGCTTCCGCTGCAACCGCGGCCCTGCTGCTTGGCGGCTGCAAGGGCGAGACGCCCGCTCCCACTGCATCGGAAACCGCCTCGGCCGAAGCGCCGAGCCAGACCGAAGCCGCAACCGAGCCCGTCGCGGACGCCAGCGAAGTCGCCGTGGGCGGTGGTCGCGCCGAGAAGGTGGAGAACGACACTTACGAGTTCAGCTATGCCTACCCCGATGCGGTAGGCGCGATTCCGGGGCTGAAAGCCAACCTCGACAAGCAGCTTGAGGCATCGCGCGCCGATCTCGTCAGCAGCGCCAAGGAAGGGCAGGCCGACTCCAAGGAGAACGATTATCCTTACCACGCCTACAGCTATGGCGAGGAGTGGAAGGTCGTCACCAACGTGCCGAACTGGCTTTCGCTGTCCTCCGAGATCTACACCTATTCCGGCGGCGCGCACGGCATGACCACCTTCGATGCCCTGCTGTGGGATCGCCATGCAGAGACGGCGCGCAAGCCGATCGATCTCTTCACCAGCAAGGAAGCTCTCTCCAGGGCGCTGCGCACGCCCTTCTGCGCGGCGCTTGACAAGGAGCGCGTCAAGCGCCGGGGCGGCCCGATCGACAAGAGCGACGAGATGTTCTCGGAATGCATCGATCCGGTGGAGCAGGTGGTGATCCTGGGTTCGTCCAACGGGCAGACCTTCGATCGCATCGGCCTGCTGGTGCCGCCTTACAACGCCGGGCCTTATGCCGAGGGCAGCTACGAGGTGACGGTACCCGTAACCGGCGCGGTGATGGCCACGCTCAAGCCGCAGTATCGTTCGAGTTTCTCCATCGCGAAATAGAACCGGGCGGGCGAGTTCACGCCCGATCTCGCAATTTGCGCGCGCAATCGTTATGTAGGCGTCATGACCGAATACCAGATCGTCGAACCCGGAAGCGAAACCGTCCTGCGTGACGGCACCATCAAGCTGCACGGCCCGGAAGGGTTCGAGGGCATGCGCAAGGCCGGGCGTCTTGCCGCCATGATCCTCGACGAGATTGCGCCCATGGTGCAGCCGGGCGTCACCACGGCGGCGATCGACGACAAGGTGCGCGAAATGACGCTGGACGGCGGCGCCGTGCCCGCCACGCTCGGCTACCGGGGCTATGCGCATTCGTGCTGCATCTCGATCAACCATGTCGTCTGCCACGGCATTCCGTCGGAAAAGACGATCAAGGACGGCGATATCGTCAATATCGACGTGACCCCACTGCTGGACGGCTGGCACGGCGACACCAGCCGCATGTACCTGGCCGGCGACGTCTCGCTGAAGGCGCGCCGCTTGGTGGAAGTGACCTACGAGTGCCTGATGATCGGCATCGAGCAGGCCAAGCCGGGCAACCGCGTGGGTGACATCGGCGCGGCCATCCAGGCCTATGCCGAATCGTTCCGTTATGGCGTAGTCCGCGAATTCTGCGGGCACGGCCTCGGCCGCCTGTTCCATGACGCGCCAGAAGTGGTCCATGCCGGCCGCCCCGGCACCGGGCCGCTGCTCAAGCCCGGCATGTTCATGACCATCGAGCCGATGATCAACCTGGGCAAGCCGCCGGTGAAGCTGCTTTCGGATGGCTGGACGGCGGTAACGCGGGATAAGTCCCTTTCGGCGCAGTTCGAGCACTCGATCGGCATTACCGAGACCGGCTGCGAGATATTCACCACCAGCCCCACGGGGCTCCACAAGCCGCCTTACGCCTGATTGCCGTCGTCCCGGACTTGATCCGGGACCGCTGTCAGGTCTTTAGGCACGAGGTAGCGAAAGGGCGCCCTGCTTCGAGGTGGGCTGTTCATTGCTAGCGGTCCCGGATCAAGTCCGGGACGACGGGATTTTCCGCTCCTCACCACCGAATCATCGCCCAGGCGCATGGCCGGGGCGTGACCTGACGCGCACGCCATGACAGCCTCCTGCCCGCAAAGGCGAGAGGAAGAGCTATGGCGACCACAGTGATGGACCTCACCGGCGGTGTTCCCGAAGATCGCGAATTCGTCGTGGCCGAAAAACCCGACGATGGCCTGCGCGATGCCGTGAACGTCTGGGTCGAGGAAGAGAACGGCCTCTTCGCCATGCGGATCGGCGTCGAGGCGGTCGGCAATGCCTGGGATCGGCACGAGTTCTGGCTCGACGTGGCTTTCGCAGATGGCCGCGTACTCTCGAAGCGCGGCGATGGCGAGACGCATGCACCCTACGGCAAGGACGGGCGCCCGACGGTGCGGGGCACCGGGCCCGTGCGTTTCGAATGCGTCGAGCCGTTCCGCCGCTGGAACGTCAGCTACAAGGGGCCGGCAGCCGAGACTTCTGCGCAGCAACTGATCGACAATCCCGAATTCGCGGAGACGCGCTGGACCGACCTGGACATTGTGGTCGAGATGGACATGGCGGCACCGCCCTGGGTGCCCGGTTCGCTCCTGCCCGAAGCGGCCGAGGCCCTGGGCGGTGAGCAGGGCAGTTTCATGAGCCCGCGCTACGAACAGCTCTTCCGGTGCAGCGGAACGCTGATGGTCGACGGCGAACTTCGACCCTTCAAGGCCAACGGCCTGCGTATCCGGCGCACGGGCTTCCGCGCTTTCGCGGGGTTCTGGGGACATTGCTGGCAATCGGCGGTCTTCCCCGACGGCCGCGCCTTCGGCCTGAACATCTATCCCCCCCGCGAGGATGGCGGGCCGAACTATGCCGAGGGCTGGATCATCGACCACGACGGCCTGCGGGTGCCCGCGCGCCCGGTTCAGGTGCCGTGGCTGCGGCGCTTCGTCACCGGCGGAGAGGACGTCTCGCTGGTACTGGAAACCATCGACGGCCGCCGCGTGGCGATCGCGGGCACCACTTTCGTCAATGTCCGTTCCCGTGGCGGCTTTGCCAAGCCGGTGGACTGGCCGGCGGACTTCCCGCTGGTCCAGCAGAGCCACGCGTTCTACACCTGGGACGACCAACGCACGACCGGCATGATCGAGCGCTCCAGCAAGCCGAGCGTGATGGAGGCGTAGGCGAGATTCGCCGTCTTGTCCTTGCGTTAAACTCCTCACCGTCATGCTGAAACGAGTTCAGCATGACGGAGGTGGTTTGCCGTTAGGATGTCGTAGCCCCGGACAGTCAGCCGCCCGCTCCTTTCAGGCCGCCATCGCCGCCGTCGGCTTGCTCAGCAGTGCCAGCAGCGAAATGCGGTTGAAGAACCACATGCGTTGCAGTTCGAGCCCGCTATATTTGCGCAGGGTATTGGCGAACGTGTAGGGGCTGTACCAGACGTTGTGGTCGGGGTGGACGCCCTCCAGGAATGTCTCGGTCTCTGCCACATAATCGAAGTGGTGGGCACGGCACTGGAAGGCGTCGGGCACGGATATGAGGTAGAGGTTCGCGTCCACGTCTTCGATCTGGCGCAGGAATCCCGCGACGTCGGGGACATGTTCCATGACTTCGGGAACGAGCACGACATCGTAGCTGCCGGTCACTTGCGCGAAGTCGGTGAACAGCCGCCCCTTCACGAACGGCCGCAACTGGTCGAGGGCCTCTCCATGCGGATCGAGACCGTCCAGCTCGGCGCAATGCGCATCCAGAAGGACGTGGAGGGAGGTGCGCGGATCGGTGATCGGCCAGTCCGCGCAGCCGACATGGAGCACCCGCTGGCCGGAGAGCAGGCTGGCGAACACTTCCATCCGGCCGAGCGAGGCCAGTTCCGATCCCACCGGCACGCGCTGGAGGAAATAGGGCGCGTGAATGCGTTCGAGCGCCGATGGAGCGGGCCCCGTCATGGGCTGGTCGTTTGCGGAAGGCGCAGGTTGGGGCGGGGGCAGTCCGGCGGCCATTTCCGGCTTCGGCGCCTCGGCCACCGCGCCGATGCTGCCGACATCGGCCTTGTGCATGTCCTCGTAAGTCCGCAGCGTCGATCCCCAGAGCTGATGCGCATAGACCGGATCGCTGCCGCCATAGGCCACGCCGGTGAAGTGGCGCGGGATGAACATATGGCTCGGATATATCCGCAGGGGGGTATAGGCGAACTTGCGATAGCAGTCCGTCAGGCGCTGCGGCCCCACGGTCTTCCATGCCATGTCACCGATCACCGAAGGGCTCGCGGCTATGTCCTCCACGATCCGCCGCACGAAGGGATTGCCCGCCGTGCAGCCGAAGTAGCCCGCCGCGATGAGGCCGGGCCGGGCTATCTCGCTTTCCCAGCAGGCGAAAGCCTCGCAATCGAGCAGGGCTTCGTCGAGCGGGCGCAGGCAGATGGAATCGGCATCGAAGACCAGCCCGCCGTGTTCGAGCAGGATCTCCCAGCGCATCATGTCGGCCACGCCGTTGAGTTCGCGCGGCGCCATCTGCGCCATGTGACCGGCGTTGATCCAGTCGCGCCCTGCCAGTTCGGCATTGCCCCAGAGCCGGAACTCCCAATCGGGATGCGCGTCTCGCCAGGTGCGGATGCAGTTGTCCGGACGCAGGGTTTCGTCACCCACCCAGATGAAATGAAAACGCTTTGGAATCATCGCGGCGGTTCCCGGCGGAGGAAGGACTTCCTTCCCGAGAGGTAAAGCGGCGCGGTGTATCAACTCCGAAGACCGCATAAGGGCCTGCCCGTAGAAACGGTCGTTCCGGGAAAGCGCTTATCCACGCGTCAAAATGGGCCTGCGCACGGGGGTAACGCGGCAGGCCCATCCCCCACCGGAGAACGTGGAACTGATCAGCCGGAGCGGCACGCAAGTGCGGACTGGTGCCGCTCCGGGCGGGTGACCTCTGGGGGTATAGAGGTCAGTCCCGCGGGATGATCCAGCGGATCGTCCCCAGGTAGCTGCCGGTGGCCGGCTGGCCGTCGGCATTGGTGGCCGGCTCGAACCGGGCACGCCTGCTGACGTACTTGCAGGTGGCCTCGTCGAGGCCGGTAAAGCCGCTCGACGTGACGATGGAGCACTGGCTGACGCGGCCGCGTGCATCGATGTCGAGCCTGAAACGTACGCTGCCCTGGTGTTCGGCGCGCAAGTCGGCGGTGGGATAGTCCTGTGTCGTGACCCAGCCCGACGCCGCATTGCGCGGCAGCGCGCCCTTGGGCTGGAAGCGAGCCGGCGTTTCGGTCGGCGTCGGCAAGGCGATGGCGACCCGTTCCGCAGGCTCAAACGCGGTGGGCGTGGCGGTGGGGGGTGTGGTCGAAACCTGCACCGGCTCGGCCACCCTTACGGGAATGCGCGCCACGGGTGCTGTCAGTAGAGACTCTTCCGGCAGACGTTCAGGCTGAACTTGTGGTTCGGGAGGCGGTGGTACGGGAAGCGGTTCGAGCCTGATCTGCGTGGCTTCCGGACGTTTCGGCGGATCGCTTTTGAGCAGGGTGACGGCGAACCCGTTGACCAGAGCCAGAACAAGCCCGCCCTGCAACAAGGCTACTATACCGCCAGTCAGGGCCTTTTTATTGTTGTTGGCCCAACCATTATTATCGGAATGTCGATCGACGTAGGACATCGGCAATCCTCTCCATGGGTGTTCCGCGTTCTTGCGACGCCGTAACTTGCAATTCATCGCAAGTCCGGAACACTTCATGGCTCTGAAGCTATCACGTTTCGATACAAATCAAACAAGAATATACTAACCGTGACAAGTAATTAACGCGTGTTTGCAAAATGCCCCGCAGGGGCATTTTAGAGCGGCACCGGCCCCGTGTATTTCTCAGGCGCCCCCACCCTACCACCCGCAGGATACTACCGTTGGGTGGTAGGGAGGGGGCGCGGGCCGGTGCCGCTCAAATTCGCGTTTCGCGAATTTTCAAACCCATCCTCATCGCATGGCGGCCAGGGCCTTCTGCCGACGGCGTTGCACCGAGCTGCCCAGCCCGATCGCCTCGCGATACTTCGCCACGGTGCGCCGGGCGAGCTCGAAGCCCTTGCCCTTCAGCAGGTCCACCAGGGCATCGTCCGACAGGATCGCCTTCGGATTCTCGGCATCGATGAACTGGCGGATGGCGGCCTTCACCGCCTCGGCCGAGGCGCCCTCGCCGTCTGCGGCGGCCACGCCCGAGGAAAAGAAGAACTTCAGCTCGTAAGTGCCGCGCGGACAGTTCAGGTACTTGTTGGAAGTCACGCGGCTAACGGTCGATTCGTGCATGCCGATGGCCTCGGCCACGGTCCGCAGGGTCAGCGGGCGGAGCTGCGAGATGCCCTGCCTGAAGAAGCCTTCCTGCTGTTTGACCAGTTCGCTGGCAACCTTGAGAATGGTTTTTTGCCGCTGGTCCAGCGCCTTTATCAGCCAGTTCGCATCGGCCAGTTTTTCCGAGAGCCAGGCCCGCGAGCCCTTGTCTGCGCAATTTCCTCGCAGCTCCACATAGTAGCTGCGATTGACGATCAGGCGCGGCAGGCTGGCCTGGTTGATCGCCACGTTCCAGCCTCCCGGTCCCCCCTGCTCGGGATGGGCGGTGACAAGGATATCGGGCGTGACCGCAGAGCCGGCCTCGCCGCCGAAACGCAGGCCGGGCTTGGGATCGTATCCGCGCAGTTCGGCCAGCATGTCGGCGAAATCCTCGTCGTCCACGCCGCAGATTCGCTTGAGACGGGCGAGGTCGCCGCGCGCCAGTACGTCGAGGTTGTCGATCAGCCGCGCCATCCAAGGGTCGTGGCGATCCGCCTCGCGCGCCTGAAGGGCGATGCATTCGGACAGGGTGCGCGCGCCGACCCCGGTGGGATCGAGCGATTGCACCGCCTTCAACGCGGCCTGGGCCTCCGCGATGTCCACGCCGAGATCCTCGGCGACTTCGGCCAGAGTGACCGGCAGATAGCCGGCCTCGTCGAGGAGGCCGATGAGATAGCGCGCTATACCCGCCACCAGCGGGTCGCCGGTAGCCGTGCCGACCTGGCTTTCGAGGTGCTCGACCAGCGTGGTTTCGTTCCGGGCGCGCTCTTCTATGCCGGGAAGATCGTCACCCGCCGCCGATCCTTGGCGCAGGTCGGCCGACCATTCGCCGGTGTCGCGATCGCGGTCCAGCGCGGTGGTATCGATATCCAGAGGCCGGTCGTCCTCGCCCCGGCCCTCACCGATTAGCCGATCGACGGCGGACCCTTCGAGGCTGGTGCGTCGTGCCTCGTCTGGGGCATCCACTGCCTCGGCGACAGCCTCTGCAACTGGGGGCATGGGCTCTCCGCCCACGTCCAGCAGGGGGTTGGCCTCCAGCGATTCGCCGATGAAAGTCTCGATTTCGAGGTTGGACAGCGCCAGCAGCTTGATCGCCTGCTGAAGCTGCGGCGTCATGACCAGGGACTGGCTTAGAGACTGTCTTGGCCGGAGATCCAGCCGGGGTCCGACGGCCACGGCCTAGCGGCCCTGCAGGCAAACGCCTTTCGACAGGCTTGAGCCTGCCGCGAGGGTCACAGCGTGAAGCCTTCGCCGAGATAGAGCCGGCGCACGTTTTCATCCGCGACGAGCGCTTCCGGGCTGCCGGCAAACAGCACCTGACCGCCGTAGATGATGCAGGCGCGGTCCACGATGTCCAGCGTTTCGCGCACGTTGTGGTCGGTGATCAGAACGCCGATGCCGCGCGTCTTGAGATCCTTCACCAGATCGCGAATGTCGGAGATGGACAGCGGGTCGATGCCCGCGAACGGTTCGTCCAGCAGCATGATCGACGGCTTGGCGGCCAGGGCGCGGGCGATTTCGCAGCGGCGGCGCTCACCGCCGGACAGGGCCATGGCAGGGCTGGAGCGCAGGCGGGTGAGGCCGAATTCTTCGAGCAGGCGTTCCAGTTCGCTGGCGCGCACATTCTTGTCCGGTTCGTTGAGTTCGAGCACGGCGCTGATGTTCTGTTCCACCGTAAGGCCCCGGAAGATCGAGGTTTCCTGCGGCAGGTAGCCCAGGCCCAGAATGGCGCGACGGTACATCGGCAGGCGGGTGACATCCACGCCGTCCATCAGGATGCGGCCGGAATCAGGGCGGACGAGGCCCATGATCGAATAGAAGCAGGTGGTCTTGCCCGCGCCGTTCGGCCCGAGCAGCCCCAGAACTTCGCCCTTGGCGACCGAAAGCGAAATGTCGGTAAGGACGGCGCGCTTGTCGTAGCTCTTGGCGATCGAGATCACTTCGAGCCCGCCGGCTTCGGCGACGGTAGGAACGTGATGGGCCGGTTCCATCTGAGCCGGCTGCTGGGGAAGGTCGGTGGTTCCGGTCATGTTCAGAGCGGTTTACGCACGCCCGACTATCTCGGCAAGTCGGCAAATCGACGGATATGACGCCGATTGGCAGGTTTCCTGCATGGTCCGGCGCATTTGCCTGTACCGCGATGAAACAGGCAAGATTGTTGCCCGTTATTCCCCCAACTTGAAATCTCTACGTGCAAGTGGTCTATTGGTTACGAGATAGATCGAGGTCGCACACAAGAACGGGACAGCCAGGATGAGCAGGATCGGCAAACGGGACGCAGCACCAAATGCTCGGATTTTCGAGGGTAGAGGTGCCGGAATGTCGTTGCCCGGCGCTCTGCCGGATAAGCCGGTCGCACCCGAAGGCAGCTCCATGCACGAATGGGTCAAGGCGGATTGGCGCCGCAAGATGAGCGACAACATCGCTTACGCGCTGCTGGTATACACCGCGCTGCAGATTTTCGTCACCGTGGGCGCACTCAAGGCCCATGGCGAGTCGCTGCTGCCTTACCTGGCGCTGGTGATCTTGGTGGTGGCGATCATCCCCGCCTGCCGCCGCTTCGAGGCGCGCTGGAACCGCCTCGACGACGAGCAGGCCCACGACCCCGCGCTGGGCCGCTACTACCGTCGTGACCGCCTGCTGCTGTGGCTGCTGGCGATCGGATTGCCCTTCGCGATCACCGGCCTGTTCAAGGGGCTGTCGCTGCTGACGGCGTGAGGGTTTGAAAATTCGCCTGCCGGCATTTTTCAATCAGACTCCAGCCGGGCACGGGAGGTTTGCGCTTCGCCGGTTCGGGGTTTAGGGCTGCGCTCCCCACCATCGGTATCGCGCCGGTCCTGTGGGTTAGTGGAGACCCTAACAGATGCTCAGCCCCCAGGAAGCGCTCGACCGCGCCCAGGATCTTGTCGACCGCGCCCGCAAGGCCGGTGCGGATGCCGCCGATGCGGTGTTCGGGGCCAGTTCGTCCGAGGGCATCCAGGTCCGTCTGGGCAAGCTGGAGGATGTGGAGCGTTCCGAAAGCGAGCATATCTCCCTGCGGGTCTTCCTGGGCAAGCGCTCGGCCAGCATCGGCTCCTCCGATCTTTCCCCCCAGGCGCTGGACGAACTGGCGGCTCGTGCCATCGCGATGGCGGGCGCGGCGCCGGATGACGCCTTCGCCGGACTGGCTCCTGACGAGATGTTGACGCGCGGCCCCTGGGCCGAGCTTGACCTGCTCGATCCCTCGGAACCCAGCCCCCAGGATCTGCGGGCAGTGGCGCAGGAAGCGGAAGATGCCGCGCGGGCAGTGGCCGGCACCACCAATTCGGACGGTGCCACCGCCAGCGCCGGAACCGGCGTCTTCGCGCTCGCCACCAGCCATGGATTCGCCGGGGCCTATGGATCGACCAGCCATTCGATCAGCGTCTCGATCGTGGCGGGCGATGGGGCAGCCAAGCAGCGCGACTATGCCTGGCGTTCGGCCCACCACCGTTCGGACCTGCCGCCCCCGGCCGAAATCGGGGCGCTGGCCGGCCGACGCGCGGTGGCCCGACTGGAACCCGGCCGCATGGCGAGCGGGCAGATGCCGGTGGTCTTCGATCCGCGCGTGGGCGGCTCGCTGATCGGCCATCTCACCGGGGCGATCTCGGGCAGCGCCATTGCACGGCGCTCCAGCTTCCTGCTCGACAAGCTGGAAGAGCAGATCTTCGCGCCGGGGATCGTGCTGGTGGAAGAACCGCACACGCCGCGCGGGCTGCGCTCGCGTCCCTTCGACGGCGAGGGCCTGGCCACGCGCCCGCGCCATCTCGTCGAGGACGGCCGCGTTACCGGCTGGCTGCTGGACAGCGCCTCGGCCCGGCAGCTCGGCCTTGCGCCGACCGGCCATGCCGCGCGCGGCGGAGGCGGCGCGCCGGGCGTCTCGGTGGGCAATCTCCATCTTCAGCCGGGCACGGCGACGCCGGCCGAACTGATGGCCGACATCAAGGACGGCGTCTATATCACCGAACTGATCGGTAGCGGCGTCAACGGCGTTACCGGCGATTACAGCCGGGGCGCTTCCGGCTTCCGCATCGTCGGCGGCGAGATTGCCGGGCCGATCGCGGAGTTCACGGTTGCCGGAAACCTGCTCGCCATGTTCGCGAACCTGACCGCCGCGAACGATCTGGAATGGCACCGCGCGATCAACGTTCCGACCTTGCGGATCGATGGGATGACCATCGCCGGAGAGTGATGCCGGCCGGTACTTCGGGTTCAGAGTGGGGTGAACTCGAAGATGCCGCCGTCCATCTTCAGCGCCAGAAACAGGCGTCCATCGCGCAGGGTATAGCTCGCCACGTCGGGGAGGCGCGCGGCGAGCGTCTGGCCGATGTCCGGCTGGGGACAGAGCGCGCGGGTCGAGGCGATGGGACCGATCGTCAGCGTTCCGCCGGTGTTTCCACCGTCGCTCGGCGAGAGCTTGTACGATCCCCGACCGCGATTGCAGTCGAGCTGCAGGACGAGCGCGCCGTCAGTGCCGAATTCGAGCGTGTAGTCGCGTCCCTCTTCGGGCCGGGTCGTGCCCTGGGCATCGTCGGACGACTGGAAGGCCACGAATTTCCACGACGTTCCGGTCAGCCCGATGGGCGCCGACGGGGCAGATGTGGGAGCGGGAGCAGGGGCCGGTCCTGCCGTGTCGGTCGTGCATCCGCCCAGCAGGGCGATGCCGGCAGCAAGCGCCACGGTTGTCGGGAGCAGGGCGGTAAAAGCGGAACCTTTGCGCATTGCGTAACTCCGATGCTTCGGCAGCTTGCCGGGTTCAGTTGGTGAGGCCGATGTTCCAGCGAACCCCCATGCGGCCCACGAAGCCGCGATAGTCACGGGTGGGCACGTTGGAATCGTTGCTGGTGTAGCCGCCTTCGCCATAGAGCGAGAAACGGCGGTCCAGCGCGTATTCCAACCCTCCGGTCAGCCGGAACTGCGTGTCCTTGCGGGGATAGGGGAAGACGCGCGAAAAATCGTCCTTGTAGTCGCGGTGGACCAGGTACAACCGGCCGTATCCCATCAGCTTCTGCGCCAGCGGCGTGCGCGCGATGATCTGGGTGCCGTAGCCGTTGTAGGTGAAGCGGTCTTCCTCGGCATTGTTGTGCAGGCCCAGCAGCGAGGCCTGAATCCGCGTTCGGGCATTGCCGGGGCGCCAGACATGGCGCAGTTCGCCCATCCATTCGGACTGGTCGTAGCCGGTGAAGCGGCGCTCGGTCTGGTTGCGATAGCCGTAGCGCAGGCGCAGGGTCGAGACATGCTCGGGGTTGTGGCGGTGGATCAGCTGCCCGTCCAGGCGCACCCGGTCGAAGACCCGGCCATCGTTGGCGAAGACGTAGTCGTAGCCGGGAATCAACCGCAGGCGCGTTCGTCCCCTGGCCGCCAGCGGAATATCGATCTGTGCTTCGGCGCCCAGGCGGTAGCGGTTGTAGTCGGATTCGGCGGGAAACACCTGCACCCCGCCGAGGCCGCGCAGGATGACCGGCCCGGTGTCGTAGTTGATGCTGGCCTGGGTGCCGAGATCGGTGAAGATGCGGTCCTGGTTCACTGTGGAATCGATGACGTCCGGCGGCACGACGTCCCTGCCGACCCAGGCATCGCCCGCTATCCACGCATCTCCGGCCTTGGCGGCGGCAGCTGTCGGCACGAGGAAGGCCAGGGCAGCAGCGGCAGCTAAGGGCGTGAACATCTTCGGAAGGCCGGGGGTGACGCGGTAGGCGGTCATGACGTCTCCTGGTTTTCGGAAGCTTCGGGCAGTTCGGAAAGCGCGGGAATGGCGGTTTCCGGCAACCGGATCGTGTGGGGGCGGGTGTTGATGGGTATCGTGAGTGCCGATTCCAGCGTGTACCAGGCCCGAAGGCCGCGGAAGAAGGCATAGGACGGGAGCGAAAGCAGGGCGCGGGGCTCGCGGGCCAGGGTTATGGCGATGATCGCCACCAGCATCGGCGATCCGAACACCACCGCCGCAACCGCCTGCCACGAAAGCTGGGTGTTGGTTGCCCGCGTCATCAGCAATTCGAAGAAGCCGAAGATCAGGATCGGCACGGTCATGGCGCGACGGGCGTTGTTCATCAGCATGTAGGGCAGGATCAGCTTGCCGCGAATCGTCAGGCGCGGCGACAGGATCAGCGTCCGCGCCCGCGAACTGACGTGGTAGATCGAACGGAACCAGCGCAGCCGCTGTTCGCGCAAGTGGGCGAAGCTGGTAGGCACTTCGGAGACGTAGCGAACGCGCTCGTCCACCAGGGTGCGAAAGCCCAGTTCGGCGATGCGCAGCGAGATGTCGGTATCCTCGCCGTTCATCCCGGCGGCGAAGGCCCCGGCGCGGCGCAGCGCCTCTGCGCGGTAGATCACGAACATGCCGGGAATGCCGACGAGCCCGGTGATCGCGGTGAGGCCGGGCGAGTAGTAGCTGTGCTTCAGCAGCACTTCCACCAGACGGCCGCCATCGAACAGCGCGCCACCCGGCGGGATCGGCACGCCGCCCACGGCGCCGGTATGGGCATGGGCGAAGTTCTGCATCGCCAGCCGGAACGAGTCCGGCTCGATCTGCGTATCGGCATCGATGCGCACGATGAAGGCATGGCGGGCGATGGCGACGCCGGTGTTCAGCGCATGGGCCTTGCCGGGCCGCGCCACGTGCACCACCCGGCCTTGCGCCACCGTGCAGTCGGCCAGGACGGCGCGGGCGATTTCGGCGGTGTCGTCGGTGGAGGCATTGTCGAGCACGATCAATTCCACCGGCGCCCCGTATCGACTGGCGGCGCGTTCGATCTGCCGGATCGTTTCCTCGATCACATAGGCTTCGTTGTGCGCGGGCACGATCACGCTCAACGGCGCGGCGAAATCCTTGCGCGAAAGCAGGTGGCGCTCCACCGTGGCGATCACATAGAGTTGCAAGAACAGCAGGAACAGGAACAGCACCACGCCGGGTCCGATGCCGCCCAGCAGGGCCGCCTCTCGCAGGCCGTCCAGCGCCTCCAGGTCGTGGAAGCCTGCCCAGACCGACACGACGGCCGCGACAAGGCCGGTAAATGCCAGCCGGATCAGCGATCGCATCGCGAACTGCCGATCGATGCGCACGGGCACCGATTCCGGCATCGTCCCGCGCTCCAGGATGACGAAGGAAAAGATGCCGAAGCCTAGCAATCCTGCGATCACCTGGAGCACGCCCAGCGGATAGGGTTCTCCGGCCAGCCCGAACAGCGCCGCGCTGCCGAGATCGAGCAGGGCGCAGATCACCAGAAACCGCAGGATGAGATCGAGGGCGAACTCCACCCGCGCGCGGACCGAACCGGCGGCGAAGATCGAGAACGCCAGATAGAACGAGAGTATGAAGGTGCGGATCGATATCGCGTGTCCGCCCTGGTAGGGGCCGAAGACGTAGTCGTGGGCGGGCAGCCAGGCGTCGAGCCAGCCCAGTTCGAATGCCGCGAGCTGCACCACCGAAAGGATTGAGAACGTCAGGAGCAGGGCCGGTGCGCGCAAGGTAGAGACGGGAACTGCCAGCCCGCCCGGGCGGCTGTCCACCGACCGGAAGTTCGCATCGCGCCGGGCCAGTTCCTTGGCGGCGTCCATCACCTTTTCGGCTTCGATCCAGTTGGACTCGGCTGGGGAGAAGGCGTGGTGGCCAGTGGGGCGGGCGCTGGAGCAGGCGGCAGGTCCACCAGCAGCGCTACGAGCACAGCCACTCTGGCGGAAAGCCCCCGCGCCTGTGGGGAGAGCGGCTCCACCACCAGATCCTGCCGGCGATCCTCGGGATAGTGGAGGATCCAGGACCGTCCTTTCGGTCGCAGTTTCGCCGCCTGTCCGGCGACGTCGCCGGACAGGACGTGGATGGTCGACCGGGCGTTCCGGTCTTCGAACCGCAGCCGGTTGGGCGCCAGTTCGGCAAGGATGCGCGCCGCAGTCTGCGCGTCGGGTGCGGTGAGGGGGCTGCTGGCAAGCGCTATGGGCGGGTTGGCCTGAAGCGCCGCGCGCAGTTGCAGGATCGGCAGTTCCAGGCGGGGCCCGCCGCCCTGAAGCACCGTGGCGGGCAGCATTTCCGCCGCGATCAGCCGCATGGCGCCGCAGCGCATGTCGTCATGATCGTAGGAGGTCAGCGTCATCTCCAGATCGTTGCGCGCCATCTGGATTTCGGGCGGCAGGGCGATCGACTGGTTGAGGCGATCGTCTTCCTCGCTCAGGTGACGTGTGGCGAGAAGGCGTCCGTTCAGCGTGACCAGCAGGGTCGTGCGGGTATCCTCGATCGGGCCCATGATCATGCGCAGGTCGAGCGTCTTGGGCAGTTCGCGGTTCGGCAGGTCGGCGGCGGCATAGCTGTAGCGCCAGGTGGTCTCCCGGTCGAAACGGCGCGTGCCGGCGTTGGCGACGTCCGACAACAGCGGCACCGGATAGGCCAGCGGGCCACGTCGGCCGCGATTGTCGGGCGCTTGCTGCAGCAGGTCGGTCAGATCGTCCCCGGAAAGGCCCTTATCTCCGAAGTAAACGGAATAGCCCTTATCGACGAGCCGGGCGGCGGCGATCAGGCGCGGCAGGTCCGCAGGCTTATCGACCCCATCCCAGTCCACCGGCACCAGGCTGCCCCAAAGCGCCAGGCGGTCGCGCGTGGTGGAGAGCGGCTTGTCGAGCGTAACGTGAAGGCCGCTGGGCGCCTCGATCGCCACTACGGCCGACATCGCCTCGTTGGGCGTGCATTCCTGCAAGGGCCCGCGTCCGATCAGTGCCAGCTTCACTTCCAGTTCGCGCGAGGCGAGTTCGCTGGGCGTCAGTTCCACCCGCGCCTTCTGTTCGCTGCGCCCTTCGGCAAGGATCACGTCGGCCCGCTTGATGCCGTTGATGGTGATCCGCAGAGCGCCCTGCGCGCCCCTGGCGGCATCGACGCGAAAGGCGATTTCGTAAGTTCCGCTCACCGGGCGGCTGTCGATCGGCAGGCGGAACGTCTTGCTGGCATAGGACGGCAGGCCGGAGAGGATCAGCGGCGCGTCCGGGTGGACCTGCGCCACGAAGACGGATCGGCCCTTGATGTCGATGAAGTCGCTCGATCCGCGTTCGAAATCGTGGAAATAGGGGAGCGCCATCCGGTCTCGGTCGGTGAGCCCGTCGAACAGTCCGGTTCGCCCGATGACGATGAGTATCCCGACCAGAACCAGCGCCAGCAAACCGATACCCCAGAGTCTCATCGGCATTCCCCTTGCTTGGATCGTTCTCGTTCAGGCGGCGCCGCCCGGCGCAGCCCCTCTGGCGAAAGGAACGACCTTGTCGTCCGGTTCTTCCAGCCTCGCCCGCTCTTCCCGGGACCAGGCGGTGCGGGCGGGTATGTGGCGCGGATCCACCCTGTCGGCGAAGCGGCTGGAGATTTCGAACGTCTCCTGCAGCAGCCCCTCATGAAGCGTGATCGGATCGAGGCCGAGCGCGCGGAAAGTGGCGTTGCTGACTTCGAGGTCGTTTTCCGCGGCTTCCTTGCGCGGGTTGGGCCGGTATTCGATCCGCGCTCCGGTAACCTCGGAAACCAGTTCGGCCAGGTCGCGCACGCGCAGCGTCTCCGCGATCTGGTTGAGGATCTTGACCCGCTGTCCGCGCTGCGGCGGATGGGCGATGGCCAGGGCGATGCAACGCACGGTATCCTGGATGTTGATGAAGGCGCGCGTCTGTCCGCCGGTGCCGTGAACTGTCAGCGGATGGCCGATCGCCGCCTGGACCAGAAAACGGTTCAGCACCGTGCCGTATTCGCCGTCGTAGTCGAACCGGTTGATCAGATCGGGATGGCGCCGGGTTTCCTCCGTCTGCGTGCCCCAGACGATGCCCTGGTGCAGGTCCGTAATCCGCAAGCAGTCGTTCTGGGCATAGAACTGGAAAAGGAGCTGATCGATCGACTTGGTCAGGTGATAGACGCTGCCGGGGCGCGTGGGATAGAGAATCTCCCATTCGTGGCGCCCGCCGTCCCGGTCGGTGATATCGACGTTGAGATAGCCTTCCGGAATCTCGAAACCCGCACCGCCGTAACCGTAGACGCCCATGGTGCCGAGGTGGACGAGATGACAATCGAGTTCGCACTCCACCAGTGCGTTCAGCACATTGTGCGTTCCGCCGACATTGTTGTTGACCGTGTAGCGCTTTTCAGTGGCGCCGCGCATGGAATAGGGCGCCGCGCGCTGCTCGGCGAAATGCACGATGACGTCCGGCCGCTCTGCCGAAAGTAATTGGGTCAACTCAGCGTAGTCGTTTGCGACATCGACTTCGTGAAACCGGAGAACGGAACCGCTGACGGATTTCCAGACGTCGATGCGTTGCTTCATCGATACGATGGGGGTGAGACTACACACGCCCAGTTCATCATCGATCCGTCGACGAGAGAAATTGTCGATGATGATCACTTCATGCCCGAGGCTCGAAAGATGAAGCGATGTCGGCCAACCGCAGAATCCGTCGCCGCCGAGAACGAAAATCTTCTTGGGTGCTGCCATCAGGATTACACCCTCAATGGATTGCAGGCACGCGGATCATATCAGAAATAAATCGAGATCAAACAAGATAATCGCATTAGTTCAGGAGAATAGTTAAAGTCGGGGCGCAGGGCGTCGCATCCTGGAGTTGTTCGTGCCGATGGTGCGGCCCGTGTCCATGATGGGGCGCGGTCAGTCCCGCCCCACCATTCGACCGGGAATGCGCGGCGCCGCCGGGCGGGGCGGGAGCTGGCTCAGGGACGGGTGCCCGTCACCGGGAACTTGCCGAACGGGCCGTTGGAGGTTTCGCCGCTGAGTTTGCCGTCCCGCACCGTGACGTCGTAGCTAACGGTGATCGGCATCGGCATCGACGCCTTGCCCTGGAACTTCGCGCGGCCGTCCTTCACGCCGCCTGCCATGTCCACCGTGCCTTGGTCGGCAGTGATGCGACCCGTCACGACATTGCCCGCGACCTTCAGCTCCATCACTGCCTTCTGGGGGCCGACGGGGGTCTGGATGACCAGGTTCCACTTGCCCGCGAAGTCCTGTGGCCGGGCGTTGCTGGCCTGTGCCGCCTTGGCCTTGTCCAGCAGCGCTTTCTGCTCGGCCGGCGCGGCCTGCGCGCGGGCGCGCAAGTAGAAGCGCATGGTTTCCAGTTCCTCGTCGGTGAAGGCGGGGAAGGGCGGCATGCCGTTCATCTTCAGCGCGCCATCCTTCACCACCTGCCGGAACGTGTCGGCATCGGTAATCATGGGCGAGTAGCGCAAGTCCGGCGCCGCGCCGCCGCCGATCGCGTTCCAGCCGTGGCAGACCAGGCATGCGCGGGTGCCGAACAGCATGGCCCCCGCCTGGGCGCGGGCGAGGTCGGGCTTGAAATCCGGATCGGTGGGAGGGACGAGTTCGGGAAGCTGGAACGGCGGGATCACATCCTTGCCGTCCAGCGCGAAGGTCAGGACGCGGCGGGGCAGGCGATAGTCGGTGCGGAACGCGGCATTGCCGGGCGAATTGATCCCCGCGCCATTGCCGCCCGCGCCGGTTATCACGGTGACGTATTGCCGTCCGTTCGCGCGGTAAGTGATCGGCGCGCCGACGATCGGGCTTTCGGTCTTGAACGACCAGAGCTGCTTGCCGGTCATGGCGTCCCGCGCCACGAAGCGGCCGTCAATCTGGCCCTGGAACACCAGGCCGCCGGCGCTGGCCATCACCCCGCCCGGCCAGTTGCCCGGCAGTTCCGCTTCCCAGGCGAGTGACTGCGTGACCGGGTTCCAGGCGCGCAGGAAGCTCCTGTGGCTGCCGGGCAGCTCGACTTCCGGGATCAGCGTCACGCCCATGCCCGCGCTGATCTCACCGCCGCCCTCCTGGCCCTCGCCAATGAGCGCGCCCTGTTCGATCACCGGGATGTAGACCAGCCCGGTCAGCGGGCTATAGGCCTGCGGCATCCAGGAATGGGCCCCGGTAGGTCCGGGCCAGAGTTCGAACAGTCCCGGCTTGCCGACATAGCGGATGCCGGGGTTCTCCACCGGGCGCCCCGTCTTCCTGTCGATGCGATCCGCCCAGGTAACCTTGGCGATCTTCTCGGCCGAGATGAACTGGCCGGTCGCCCGGTCCAGCACGTAGAAGAACCCGTTCTTCGGCGCCTGCATCAGCACCTTGCGGTCCTTGCCGTCGATCTTGAGCGTGGCCAGCGTCATGTCGGTGGTGGCGGTGCAGTCCCACTGCTCGCCAGGGCAGACCTGGTAATGCCACTTGTAGGCCCCGGTGTTAGCATCCACCGCCACGATCGAGGCAAGGAACAGGTTGTCTCCGCCGCCGGGGCTGCGCTTCGACTGGTTGTAAGGAAAGCCGTTGCCAATGCCGAGGTAGACGAGGCCCAGTTCGGCATCGTAGCTGAAGGCGTTCCAGGCCGTGCCGCCGCCGCCGCGACGGGAGCCGTCGGAATTGGTCCAGCCGCTGGGCCAGGTCTTGCGCATCAGCGCCTCGGCCTTTTCGTTGCCGGGGGCAACGGTATCGCCGGGCGTCGTATAGAAGCGCCACGCCAGCTTGCCGGTCTTGGCGTCATAGGCCGAAACGAAGCCGCGCGCCGGGCTGATGTCCCCGCCGCCGAAGCCAACGATCACCTTGCCGCCGAACACGCGCGGGGCGCCGTTGGAATTGCGCGGAGCATCGTCGGGATAATCGAAGGTCTTCCAGACTTCCTTGCCGGTCCTGGCGTCGAGCGAGATCACGTAGCCGTCGGTGGTGACGAGGAAGACATGGCCCGAATCATAGGCGATGCCCTTGTTGCCCCACGACATCTGAAGCGCCGAAGTGGCCCGTTCGCGGGTGCCGCCGTTGTACTCCCAGACCTGCTTGCCGGTCACCGCATCCAGCGCGCGGATATGCGAGTGGCCCGAGGTGAGGAACACCTTTCCTTCGGCCATCAGCGGCGTGCTGGCGGTATAGCCGGGGTCGAGATCGAAGTGCCATGCCAGCTTGAGCTGGCCGACGTTGCCGGTGTCGATCTCGTCGAGCGGGGAATAGTGCGTTTCGCTGCCGGTGCGGCCCCAGCCCGGCCATTCGTCAGGATCGGCCACCATGGCCTGTTCGATCGGCTGGGCGGGCCGGTCGCAGGCGGCTGCGGTGAGCGAAAGGAGCAGGGCGAGAATAGGCCGCAAGGCGACCATGCTGGAACGTGCGATCACGACATCTTCCCCGATCCGGTCTTCTGTTCTGTGAGATCGGGCTATCAGCCTGCGGTGGGCTTGGAAAGAGATGCTAGCCTATGTGTATCATATCTTCCGAGCCATCGCCGGAGCGAACGAAAAAACCCCGGCGTCCTCCTGGGAAGCCGGGGTTTTCCTGGGGGGGGCAGGCCGAGACGAAACCGCCTCCGGCCCGCTGGTCAGTTCGTGCCGGCGCCCATCGGGATGGGGGTGCCCTGCTTCAGGTAGACCCGGTTGTCCTCGATGCGATCGACATTGTCGAAGGCGATATAGTGATGCGCGCCGTCCGAGCTGTCGGAGCGGGTGAGCTTGAGCTGGTCGTCCTTGACCTCGTCGATCGTGCCGACGTGCTTGCCGGTGTGATCGGTGACTTCCATATGCTCACGAATGCGCAGTTTCTCGAACATGGGGGGCTCCTTTTGCGGGGATGGTGATGCCTTTCCAACCCCCGGCCAGCCTGCTTCGTTCCGTCATTGATCGCTTCGGGAACACGGCTGGTGGAAGCCTCAGGGTTCGGCGCCAAGTCCGAAGGTGGCATCGCCGCGCGGCGAAAGCAGGATCCGGTCGCCGTCCACCCCGTCGATCTCCGACACGGCCACGAAAGACGCGCCTTCGCCTTCGAGAATGACTTCCTGCCCATCGACATGATCGACCACGCCGATCACCCCGCCATCGGCTGCAATCACGGTCATGCCCTTTTTGACGACCCCGGATTCGGTGGGCCAGGAGGTCTGGGCGGAATCGAATGGGGAAGGCGAAGCCATGGCGGGATCCTTTCGGAAGGCGGGATATCGAGGGAAAAACCCCCTGAAATCGGCGCGGTTCCACGATTCGCGCTTTTTCAGTGGCCCACAAGCCCTTGGGTGCCTATATTCGTCAAGCCCCCATATGTGCCTTTATCTTGTGTAAAAGCATCGGCCAACCCGCTCCAAAAGCGATGTAATCTGTTTATCGTGGTGGGCATCGGCATGGAGATAGCTCCGTGCTTCCAGGATCATGCGCCGGGAATGGCGCGAAGGGGCGCTGTCGGCCCTTCGAATCGCCCGGCGACCTTAACGAATCGAACCCCCGGAGTTGTCCGCCCATGTCCCTTCTCGAAGCCCGCAAGACCTACAAGCCCTTCGAATATCCCTGGGCCTACGACTTCTGGAAGACGCAGCAGCAGATCCACTGGCTGCCCGAGGAAGTGCCGCTGGGCGAGGATTGCCGCGACTGGGCGCAGAACATCTCGGAGCATGAGCGCAACCTGCTCACCCAGATCT
This sequence comes from Novosphingobium sp. ZW T3_23, assembly GCF_044987305.1. Classification (NCBI taxonomy): domain Bacteria; kingdom Pseudomonadati; phylum Pseudomonadota; class Alphaproteobacteria; order Sphingomonadales; family Sphingomonadaceae; genus Novosphingobium; species Novosphingobium sp. ZW T3_23. The sequence goes on along the minus strand of NZ_JBJDRF010000019.1, from coordinate 4,891 downwards.
TCCGCTTCTTCACCCAGGCCGACGTGGAAGTGCAGGATTGCTACCACGAGAAGTACGCCCGCGTCTTCAAGCCCACCGAGATCAAGATGATGCTCGCCGCCTTCTCCAACATGGAGACGGTGCACATCGCCGCCTATTCGCACCTGCTCGACACCATCGGCATGCCCGAGAGCGAATACGGCATGTTCCTTGAGTACGAGGAACTGAAGGCCAAGCACGATTACCTCCAGAAGTTCGGCGTCGACAACGACGAGGACATCGCGCGCACCCTGGCCATGTTCGGCGGCTTCACTGAAGGCGTGCAGCTGTTCGCCAGCTTCGCGATGCTGATGAATTTCCCGCGCTTCAACAAGATGAAGGGCATGGGCCAGATCGTCTCGTGGTCGGTGCGCGACGAATCGCTGCACTGCGAAGGGATCACCCGCCTGTTCCACGCTTTCGTGCAGGAGCGCGGCTGCCTGACCAAGGCGGTGAAGGATGACATCGCCGACCAGTGCCAGACCACCGTCCGCCTGGAAGACGCCTTCATCGACCTTGCCTTCGAGATGGGCCCGGTCCCCGGCATGACCGCCAAGGACATCAAGAAGTACATTCGCTACATCGCCGACTGGCGCATGAACCAGCTTGGCCTCAACCCGATCTACCTGATCGAGGATCACCCGCTGCCCTGGCTTCAGCCGCTGCTCAACGGCGTGGAGCACGCCAACTTCTTCGAGACGCGCGCCACCGAATATTCAAAGGGTGCGACGCGCGGCAACTGGAACGACGTGTGGTCGAACTTCGATTCGCGCCGCAAGGTGAAGGCGAACGACGAAGTGCTCGTCGAGGACGGTTCCGAGCCCGACATGTTCGGCGCGACGGAAGCAGCCGAGTAAACCAGACGGCACCAGACGCTTGAAAAGGGCCGGGAAGCATCGCTTCCTGGCCCCTTTTTCTTGGCCTTTTTCGTCAGCACCAGCTACCGCGACGTCCTTGCCATTGCTCGGCCAGACCTTCGTCGACCAGGGTCATGCCAAGGCTGTGGCCGCCGCGCGTGACGATGCGCAAGGCACGGCCGTAGCGGTCCTTGTCGCGGCCGTCTCCGCCGGGCTGGAGAGAGAAGGGACCGTCGTTCAGCAGCGCGATCAGCCGCTCGGTCGCCTTAGCGCCCAGCCGGGCTTCGTCGCGACATTCGGGTTTGCTGGTTTCGGGGGTATTGATGTCGGCCATGCGGATCTTGGTGCCGCGATACCAGAACGTGTCGCCATCGACGACGCAGGTCTTGCGGACCGGGCCGGAGCAGCGCGCGAAGCGGGCGCTTTCGGCATCGGGCGCAGCGGGAAACAGGCCGCCGCCCGGCACGCCGGTCTTCAGGCCATGCCAATAATAGAGCGCCGCGATCAGGACGAGGGGGAGCAGGATCCAGACCGGCACGGAAAATGCGCGCCGACGGTAGGGGGTAGGCATGGGGAGAGAGCGATCCTCAGGTTCCGTATTCCCGAGCCTCTGGCGTGTCGAATTCTCCCCGGCAAGTACGAATCAGCCGGTCCAGCTCGTGGTGATGGAAGGCACGGACCAGTCTGAAGCCCAGAGTTCCGTTGCCGCTCCAGCGTACCCGCGCCTCGAAGGGATCGGCACCTTCGGGAGCGACCACCAGCACTTCGCCATTCTCGATCGGTTCGGGGAACATGTCGGCGGGCATGACGCAGCCGATCCGGCAGCCTTCCTGCGAAATCTCGACCAGTAGTCCGGAGCCCAGGCGCCGCTCGCCGCGCAGAATCGCCACTACCCGGCGGACGGCATAGCGCTGGTGCGCGCGTATTCTCAGCATGTTCACAGGCAATGGCCCCCCGGCTATCTTCCGCTATGGCCTATCGCATACCGATGTTATCAATCGGTTACCGCTGGGCGCTCACTGGCGGATACGCCCCGTTCAGATCCACCATGTCGTGGGATTGGGCATGGGATCGTGCTTCTGGGCCGCCAGCAGGCTCATCACGCTGCGCACGATCACCAGCACGGCCACGGCCAGGAGCACCAACGCGCCGATCACCACGATCAACAGCATTATGCCCAGGATCGTACCCAGCAGGCCGATCCAGAAGGTCTGGATCAGATACTGGTAATGCGATTCCTCCCAGCCGCCCTTCGCCTCGCCGCGCCAGACATAGGCCAGCACCACGCCCACGATCGCCGTCACCCCGGTGAAGCAGGATGCGAGATAGAGCAGGCTGATGATGGTCGGGTGGTTGAACTCGAAACCGGGCGTCGTGCCGGGAGTCGGGTTCGGGCCATTTGTCTTGGGCCCATTCGTCTGGGGCCCATTCGTCTGGGGATGGTCCAGGTCGTCCATGGCGTTCCTACATGCTGTTCCCGGACCGGGATGCTGCCCGGTTTATGACCATGGCGCAAGCACTGGATTACGCGGCATTACCCGGACCGCCGGTTGGGCGGTCGAGGAGGAAAACGGGGAGGGATGCGCCGGACCCCCTTAGCCCGGCGCAAGGAAGCCAAAGGGGCGGTTCAGGCCGCCTGCTGGTCGGCCGGGCCGCCCTTGAGCACGAAACGGCGATCGCAGTAGCCGCAATCGACATAGCCCTTCTCGTCGATCTCCAGCCACACGCGGGGGTGGCCGAGGGCGGCGGGCTTGTAATTGCCGGCGGTGCGGATGTCGGAAGCCCCGTCGCAGGAAACGCGGTGGGAATCGGTGAAGACGGTTTCAGGCTGCGTGCTCATGGATCGGCCGATTACCAAGCCTTCGCGGCAATTTCCAGACGGCAAATGCGTTCCCGGCGCGCAAGGGTGCGCGCCGGGGGCAATCGTGATGTCGGCTCAGGCCGGAACGGCGAGGGCGCCGGCCTCGGCCAGGGCATCGGCAAGCGCCTTTTCGCGGACTTCCGGACCGATGGCGATGCCTTCGGCCAGCACGAAGACGGGATCGGTGATGCCCACGAAGCCGAGCACGGCGCGCAGATAGCTTTCGGCATGTTCGACGGCGGCCGCCGGCTGGCCCTCGCCATAGTAGCCGCCGCGCGAAAGGGCGACGTAGACCTTCTTGTCGCCCGCCAGGCCCTGCGGCCCTTCGGCGGTGTAGCGGAAGGTCTTGCCGGCCACGAGCACGCGGTCGAGCCAGGCCTTGAGCTGGCTGGGGATGGTGAAGTTGTACATGCCCGCGCCGATCACGATGACGTCGGCGGCCAGGAATTCTGCCAGCTCCGGCGTGCCGTCCGGATTGCCGAGCACGTCGAGGGTGAGGTGCGGCAGCGCTTCGGCGGCGAGGTCGTGGTAGGTGACGTCGAGCGACGAGTCCGCCTTGGTCAGGGTTCCGACGATGGCGGCCGAAACGGCGCGGCTCACCGAGTTTTCACCAAGGATGCTGGAATCGAGATGGAGAAGCTTCATGGGAGAGAACCTCGAAAGTAGTCCCGAACAGGGTGTAGGTTTGAAAATGTGACTGCCCCTAGCTATGTTGCACCGCGACAATCGCCAAGAGCGCATTTTTTCAGGACCAGGTAACATGGACGTGACCACCCAGGAGCCGCCGCAAGCCCCCGTGCTCGATGTGCCCGATGAGCCGGGCGCGCCCGATGTCGTGCATTCGGCAGGCGCCTGCCGCGTCATCGGCGACATTCTCAGCCGCGTGGGGGACAAGTGGTCGATGCTGGTGGTCATGACCCTGCTGGACGGCGACCTGCACTTCAACGAGCTGAAGCGCGCGATCGGCGGGATATCGCAGCAGATGCTGTCGCGGACGTTGCGCGCGCTGGAACGGGACGGGCTGATCGTGCGCACCGTGCATCCCAGCGTGCCGGTGCGGGTGGAATATGCTCTCAGCGAACTGGGGCATTCGCTCTCGCGGCCGGTGAAGGAACTGGGCGCCTGGGCCTTCGCCAACCGCCCCGCGATCGAGGCGAGCCGCTCGGTGTTCGATGGTCGCGAGGACGCCGGGAAGGCCTGAACGCCGGCCGGGGAAAGGGCGCAGACAGGACCCGGCCGCCTGACGGACCCCGAACGCGCTCTTTACTGGCGCGCCGTCCTGCCCCACATGCGGGCCATGACCAGCTCGAATTCCGCCGCCATCTCGATCCGCGACCTCAAGAAGCGCTATGCCCCTGCCGGAAGCGGCGAGGGCAAACTGGCGCTCAAGGGCGTCTCCTTCGATGTTCCGGAAGGCGGCATCTTCGGCCTGCTGGGCCCGAACGGCGCGGGCAAGTCCACGCTGATCAACATCATGGCCGGGCTGGTCCGCAAGACTTCGGGTTCGATCGACATTTGGGGCTTCGACATCGATCGCAACCAGCGCAATGCCAAGCGTTCGATCGGCATCGTCCCGCAGGAGATCGTGTTCGATCCGTTCTTCACGCCGTTCGAAGTGCTGGAGAACCAGGCGGGCCTCTATGGCATCGCCAAGACCCTGCGCCGTTCGGAAGACCTGCTGCGCGCCGTCCACCTGTCGGACAAGCGGGACGCCTACGCCCGCACGCTCTCGGGGGGCATGAAGCGCCGCCTGCTGATCGCCAAGGCCCTCGTCCACCAGCCGCCGGTGCTCGTGCTCGACGAACCGACCGCCGGCGTGGACGTGGAACTGCGCCGCCAGCTGTGGGAACTCGTTTCCGAGCTGAACCGCGAAGGCGCGACGATCGTGCTGACCACGCACTACCTAGAGGAAGCGGAGGAACTCTGCGACCGCATCGCCATCATCAACCACGGCGAATTGATCGCCAACAAGCCCACGCGCGAACTGGTGGGCATGGCGCGCGAGAAGATCCTCGTCCTCACGCTCGACCGTGACGTCACGGCGCTGCCCAGCCACCCGGGTTTCCTCAAGTGCGAGAAGGCCGGCGAGCGCGAGCTTCGGATCACCTACGACAAGGATCGCAGCAATGCTGGCGAGATTCTTTCGGCGGTCCAG